>DATMVI010000324.1:0-8023 GCA_035563275.1 Pyrinomonadaceae bacterium | reverse complement strand
CGCGTCGCCGCAGTCGGTCGGCGAGGGGCGCTTGGGCGAGCCGGCCGCAGAGCACGCGCACGACCCGCACGAAATCTCGATGGAGCGCACCTTCACGGTCGTCTCCGTGTTGGTCGCCCTGCTCGGCATCGGGCTCGGGTGGCTCTGGTTCCGGAGGCGGCCGCTCTACGAGATGCCGCGGCTGCTCGAAAACAAATACTACGTGGACGAGGCCTACGACGCGGCCGTCGTCAACCCGATCAAGGTCGGCTCGCGCGAGGGGCTGTGGCGCTTCTTCGACGTGGGCGTGATAGACGGCCTCGTCAACGGCACCGGGCGTCTGGTGTCGCAGGCCGGGTCGGTGCTGCGCTACCTCCAGCCGGGCTTCGTGCGCAGCTACGCGGCCATCATCCTGCTCGGCGCGCTCGTCGTCGTCGCCTACTTCGCCTACAACTTTTACCAGCTCTACAGGTAGCCCGAGATGCGCCCATACCTGCTCACCATTCTCGTCCTCCTGCCGTTCGTCGGGGCCGTCGCGGTCGCCGCGCACGGCCTCGCGCCGTACGCGCGCGCGCGCCACTACCGCTGGATCGCGCTCGGGTTCTCGCTCGCGACCTTCGCCGCCTCGCTCCTGCTGCTGACCGCGCCCGTGGGCGCCGGGCAGGCGAACTCGTTCCACTTCGTCCAGAACGTGAGCTGGATTCCGAGCATCAGCGCCAACTACCACGTCGGCGCTGACGGCATGAGCCTGTGGCTCGTGATCCTGACGACGCTGCTCGTGCCCATCTCGATCCTGTCGAGCTGGGCGGCCGTGGAGAAGCGGGAGCTCGCCTTCTACGCCTCCATGCTGCTGCTCGAATCGGCGATGATCGGCGTCTTCGTCTCGCTCGACCTGCTCCTGTTCTTCCTCTTCTTCGAGGCGTCTCTGGTGCCGATGTTCTTCCTCATCGGCGTCTGGGGGAGCGGCGAGCGCCGGCTCTACGCGGCCGTCAAGTTCTACATCTACACGGCCGCGGGGAGCCTCCTGATGCTGGCGGGCATCATCGCGCTCTGGGTCTACTTCGGCACGTTCGACTACGTGACGATCTTCGACGCGCTCGCCGCCGAGCCGGGGCGGCTGACGGCCGGGCAGGGCTACTGGCTCTTCCTCGCCTTCGCCGCCGCCTTCGCCATCAAGGTTCCGCTCTTCCCCGTCCACACGTGGCTGCCCGACGCGCACACCGAGGCCCCGACGGCCGGCTCCGTCATCCTCGCCGGCGTGCTCCTGAAGATGGGGACTTACGGCCTGCTGCGCTTCAACTTCGCGCTCTTCCCCGACGCGACGCGCCGCTTCGCGTGGGTCTTCATCGTCCTCGCCGTCGTCGGCATCATCTACGGCGCGCTCGTCGCGATGGTGCAGCCGGACATGAAGCGGCTGGTGGCCTACTCGTCGGTGAGCCACATGGGGTTCATCGTCCTCGGCATGTTCTCGTTCACCGAGCAGGGGATGCAGGGCGCGCTCTACCAGATGCTCAACCACGGCGTCTCGACCGGCGCGCTCTTCCTCCTCGTCGGCATGCTCTACGAGCGGCGGCACACGCGGCAGATCGCGGACTTCGGCGGCGTCTCGAAGCCGATGCCGTGGTTCGCCACCTTCTTCGTGATGGCCTCGCTCTCGTCCATCGGGCTGCCGCTCCTGAACGGGTTCGTCGGCGAGTTCCTCATCATGCTCGGGATGTGGACGGCGGGCGGCTACGCGGGCGCGCCGTGGCTCAACCCGCGGGTGGCGACGATGCTGGCGGCGACGGGCGTCATCTGGGCCGCCGTCTACATGCTCTGGATGTTGCAGCGCGTGCTCTTCGGGCGCGCGACCCGCGAGGAGAACCGGCGGCTGCGCGACTTGGGCTGGCGCGAGATCGGCCTGCTCGTCCCGCTGCTCGCCCTCATGCTCTACATGGGCGCTTACCCGCGCCCGTTCCTCGAACGCTCGCGCGCCAGCATCAATCAGGTGCGCCAGCGCGTCGCCGCCCCCACGGCCCAAGACTTCGCGGGGATGAAATAGGTTTGAAGTTTCGGGTCGCGGGTTCCGGGTTGAGAGGTCGTCTTCAACCCGGGGCCGGGGACTCAGGGTTTGCCGATGAGAGCAGTCATCACACTCGCATTCGCTCTGGCGCTGTCGGTCGGCGGCGCCGCCACGCCGTCGCGCGCGCAGCGCAAGCCCGAGCCCGAGCCGCCGAAGGAGGCGGCCTTCAGGCTGAAGGGGCTGGACGGGAAGACCTACGAGTCCGAGGCGATGCGCGGCGAGGTGCTGGTCGTCTCGTTCGGCGCGACGTGGTGCGTGCCCTGCACGTGGGAGTTGGTGGCGATCGAGGAGCTGAAGGTCGAGTACGCGGGCAAGCCCGTCCGCTTCCTCTGGGTGAGCATCGAGGCGAAGGAGCGCACGTCCGACAACATCCTGCGCCACTACGCGAAGGAGCGGCAGCTCTCGATCCCCGTCCTGCGCGACCCCGACGCCTCGCTCTTCTCGCTGTTCTCGGCCTCGACGCGCATCCCGCTCGTCGTCTTCTACGACCGCGAGGGCCGCCCGGCGGGGCCGCCCCACCGCGGGATGTCGCAGGACATCACCGTCTACAAGCAGATCGTGCGCAACCGCGTCAACGCGCTGCTCGCGGCCGGCGGGGCCAAGCCCGCCGCCGAGGCTGGCACGAACTGAAGGGCTCCGAGATTCCGGGGCCGCGCCCCCGCGGTTAACCTCCTTTCCGAGTTGAGAAGATGATGCTGAGTCTAGTCATTCCGGCCGTCCCGCCCGACGTGAACATGCAGTTGCTCCTGCCGGAGCTGATCGTCTCGGTGGCGGGCGTCGTCGTCATGCTCGTCGACGCCTTCACGCGGCGGCGCGGCCAGCGCTGGCTGACGGGCGGCCTCGCGCTCGCGGGGCTGGGGGGCGCGGCGTGGTCGTGCGTCTGGCTGCGCGGGGCCGGCATCCCCGAGAGCGCCTTCAACGGCATGGTCGTCCTCGACTCGATGCGGCTCTCCTTCACGGTCGTCTTCGTCGTCGTCGCGGCGCTCACCATCCTGATCTCGATGGTCTGGGTCGAGTGGGAGGGGCTGCCGGCCGGCGAGTTCCACACGCTGCTCCTGTTCGCCACCGTCGGCATGATGCTGATGGCCTCGGCCGGCGACCTCGTGATGGTCTTCCTCGGCCTCGAAATCCTCTCCATCGCGACCTACGTGATGTGCGGCTTCCGCCGCGACGACCTGCGCTCGAACGAGTCGTCGATGAAGTACTTCATCCTCGGCTCGTTCTCGTCGGCCTTCCTCCTCTACGGCATCGCGCTCGTCTACGGGGCGACGGCGCACGAGATCACGGTGGCGGGCGGGGGGCGCGCGGCCGTCGCCGGCACGACCAACATCATGGAGATCGCCGAGCGCGTGAACGACGGCCTCTACCCGCCGCTGCTCTTCGTCGGCGCGGCGATGCTCATCATCGGCTTCGGCTTCAAGATCGCGACCGCGCCCTTCCACGTCTGGACGCCGGACGTGTACGAGGGCGCGCCGACGCCCGTCACGGCCTTCATGGCCGCCGGGCCGAAGGCCGCCGGCTTCGCCGCCTTCATGCGCGTCTTCCTCTTCGCCTTCCCGTTCGTCGCGGCCGCGGGGCAGGCCGGCGCGGCCGGCGCGCGGCTCCACACCGCGTGGCTCGACGCGCTGTGGGTGCTCGCCGCCCTGACGATGACCGTCGGCAACGTCGTCGCCATCGTCCAGAACAACGTCAAGCGGATGCTGGCCTACTCCTCCATCGCGCACGCCGGCTACGCGCTGGTCGGCTTCGTCGCCGCCGGCTACGCGGCCGACGACCGGAGGCCGGACGCCGTGGCCGCGGTCGTCTTCTACCTGCTCGTCTACGCCGTGATGAACCTCGGCGCGTTCGCCGTCGTCACGCTCGTGGCGCGCAGCGGCGACCGCCGCACCGACGTGGAGGACTACCGCGGCATCGGCTTCCGCTCGCCGGCCCTCTCGCTCACGCTCTCGCTCTTCCTGCTCTCGCTCATCGGCGTGCCCCTGACGGCCGGCTTCATGGGCAAGGTGATGGTCTTCAGCGAGGCCCTCGCGCAGGGGCTCTACTGGCTGGTCGTGATCGGTGTCGTGAACTCGGCGATTTCGGTATACTATTACCTGCGGCTCGTGGTCGTGATGTTCTTCCGCGAGCGGACGACCGAGTGGCGCGCGCCGCGCATCCCGGCGAGCATGGCCGTCGTCCTCGTCCTGACCGTCCTCGGCGTGCTCTACCTCGGCGTCTTCCCCGGCCCCGTCGTGGACGCCTTCCGGGCCGAGCGCGAGGGCGCGGCCGTCATCAGCCTCGGGCGTTAGCGTTCTTTCAATTAAGTAGTCAGTAGACAGTAGTCGGTAGTCAGTAGAAAGACCTCCGGCCGCGATTCGTTCGCGTGCCGGCGTCGGCAGGCTCAGCGCCGCAGCGTCTACTGTCTACTTTTGTTATGAGTGCGACCGTGGCACAGCGAGAGGCAGGCGCGGGCGGGCGCCGGGCGGCGGCGGAAAACCTCGTCGCCCGGCTCAGGGACGAGATGGGCGAGGAGTGGCCGCCGCGCCTCTACCGCGAACGGGTGCTGGCGATCCGCACGCGCTCGCATCAGGTGCCGGCCCCGCCGAAGGGCAGCCGCGTGGAGATACAGCACACGCTGCTCGGCATCGAGCTGAAGGCGGGGCGCAGGCGCGTCCTCTGCCCCGACCTCGCGACGGCCCGCTACCTGCAAGTGTTCGCGCGGGCCGGGCTCTCCGAGGTCGCCGTGCCGTACGACATCACGAAGATTTCGCGCCTCGCCGACGATTTGGAGTCGGCGTGGCAGCGGATGCTGCTTCTGGCCGACCATCTGACCGAGGGGCGCCCTCCGGCCGCGCGCGCGCGCCTGCGCTCGGCCGCGGCCCGCGAGGCCAGACGGGAGTTGGAGGAGGCCGGCG
The DNA here is from genome assembly GCA_035563275.1 of Pyrinomonadaceae bacterium. Classification (GTDB taxonomy): domain Bacteria; phylum Acidobacteriota; class Blastocatellia; order Pyrinomonadales; family Pyrinomonadaceae; genus QHXN01. Next base: position 3,088 of record DATMVI010000324.1, on the reverse strand, counting down.
CGGGCACGCCCGTGCCGCAGTTCCGGCAGGACACCCGGCAGCGGCCTCGGGCATCTAACGAAGAGCACGAACGAGGGGGACGGAGACGATAAATGTTCGCAGAGACCACGCCCGAGACGCCGCACGAACCGACCGAGTTGATCGAGCCGCTCCCCTTCCCCTTCACCACCAAACCCTTCTGCCCCTTCGAGCCGATCGAGAAGCGCATCGAGTCGATCCGCGTCCTCGTCGTCAACAACCTCCTGCTCGAAGAGGCGCACCTCTCGGACGCGGCGCTCTCGGAGCTGGGGCCGCGGGCCGAGGCGCAGGTCGCGCGCGAGCGCCACATCTCGCACCTCGCCGTCGACAACATCGTCTCGAACGTCACGCGCCTCGTGCGCGAGCCGGAGACGCGCGTCGCGCACCTCTCGGAGGCGGTCGAGGCCGCGCGCGAGTTCCGCCCCGACGCCGTCGTCCTGAGCGGCACGCTCTCCGACTTCGACTACTACAACCCCGACATGCTGCGCCGCTTCGCCGACTACGCCGTCAGGACCGAGACGCCGCTCCTCGGCATCTGCGGCGGCCACCAGCTCATCGGCCTCTGCTTCGGCGTCCCGTGCGTGACGCTCGACGGCGAGGAGCCGGGCCAGCGCCGGCAGGGGCGCAACTTCGAGTACCAGTACCGCTTCATACGCATCACGGAGCCGTCCGACCCCATCTTCCGCGGCGTACAGGAGCGCGGCGCGGGCGTGTGGCAGGAATACACGACCGAGGGCAACATCCTCCGCGTCTGGCAGAACCACGGGCTGCAACTGCCGCGCGTGCCGGAGGAGTTCGAGCTGATCGCGGTCGGCTACCGCTGCAAGAACCAGATGATGGTCAAGCGCACGGGCGGGCAGCTCATCTACACCGTCCAGTTCCACCTCGAAAAGTCTTTTCAGGATTTGACCAGCACGCTCCAGCGCATCGACCCCAACGCGGCCCCCGAGGAGCGCAAGCGCCTCCTGCGCGAGGAGGCCAGCAGCCGCACCATCTGGGCGCACCCCACCGAGTCGCGCGACGGCCGCGTCCTCTTCGAGAACTTCCTCGGCCTCGCGTTAGAGCATAAGCTGGGGAGGTGACGGAACCGCGTCGGTCAGCGCCCGCCCGGTTCGGAGTAGCCGTAACTTTTCAACACCGCCCTCCCCTCCCCGCCCAACAGGAACTCGACGAAGCGCCGCGCGGCCTCCTGCCGCGGCGAGGCGCGCACGACGCCGACCGCCTGATCGATCGGCCGGTGCAGGCTCCCGTCAATCTCAACAAACCCGCCCTCGCCGTCTTTGACGAGCGAGCGCGGGAGGAAGGCCGCGTCGGCGTTGCCGGTGGCCGCGAACTGTTTGGCCTGCGCGACTGACTGCGCGTAGACGACCTTCGGCTCCACCCGCCCCCAAAGGTTCAGCGCGCCCAACGCCTCGACGGCCGCGCGGCCGTAAGGCGCGAGGTCGGGTTTCGCCACGGCGACCTTCGTCACGCCCGCCCCCGCCAAATCCTCGACGCGCCCCGCGGGGCCGCCCGCCCGCGGCAGCCACAGCACGAGGCGTCCGCGCGCGTAGACGGCGCGCGCGCCCTCCGCGATCAGCCCCTTCGCCGCCAACGCTTCGACGTGCTCGGCGTCGGCCGCGGCGAAAACGTCGAAGGGCGCGCCGTTCTCGATCTGCCTCGCGAGGTCGGCCGTCGCGCCGAAGCTGTTGACGACGCGCACGCCCGTCCGCTCCGTGAAGCGACGCCCCACCTCCCCGAACGCCTCCGTCAGATTCGACGCCGCGGCGACGACGAGCTCTTCCCGCCCGGACTCGCCGCCCGCCCCGCCGCACCCGCCCGACCCGAAGGCCGCGAGCACGAGCCCCACGCACGCCGCCGCGAAATAGCCTCCCGCCCTCACGCCTCGCACCGTCCTCCCCGTCATAAGAGAACGAAGAATAACGCATCAACCACGAAGACCACTTAATTCTTAATTCTTAATTCTTAATTCTTAGTGCTATCTTCGGGCCGATGAGAGAGCTTGACCTGTTCCCGCTGTGGCTGTCGCTGCGGGTGGCCGCGGCCGCGACCCTGTTCGTCGTCGTCGCGGGCGTCGCGACGGCGTGGCTGCTCGCGCGCAAGCGCTTCTACGGGCGCGAGGCGCTCGACGCCGTAGTCACGCTCCCGCTCGTGCTCCCGCCGACCGTGCTCGGCTACTACCTGCTCGTCGCGCTCGGGCGCGCGGGCCCCGTCGGCCGCCTCTACGAAGCGGTGACGGGCGGGCCGCTCGTCTTCACGTGGCGCGGGGCCGTCGTCGCCGCGGCCGCCGGGGCGATGCCTTTGATGGTGAAGACGGCGCGCGCGGCCATCGCGGGCGTAGACCCGCAGCTCGAAGACGCGGCGCGCACGCTCGGCAAGACCGAGTGGCAGGTCTTCCGCCGCGTGACCCTGCCGCTCGCCTCGCGCGGCATCGCCGCGGCCGCGATGCTCGCCTTCGCGCGCTCGCTCGGCGACTTCGGCGCGACGCTGATGGTCGCCGGCAACATCCCCGGGCGGACGCAGACCGCCGCCGTCGCCATCTACGACGCGACGCAGGCGGGCCGAGACCGCGAGGCCGCCGCGCTCGTCCTCCTGCTCTCGGCCGTCGCCTTCGCCGTCCTCTACCTCACCAACCGCCTCACGGCCGCGGGCGCGAAGTGATGCTCGACGTTCGCATCCGCAAAGCCTTCGCCGGCGGCTTCGCGCTCGACGTGGAGTTGGCCGCGCCGCCCGGCGTGACCATCCTCTTCGGCGCGTCGGGGTCGGGCAAGACGCTCACGCTGAAGGCCATCGCGGGCCTTGAGCGGCCCGACGAAGGCCGCGTCTCGGTCGGCGGCGAGACGCTCTTCGACTCGGCGCGCGGCGTCTCGCTGCCCGTGCGGCTGCGCCGCGTCGGCTACGTCTTCCAGAACCTCGCGCTCTTCCCGCACATGACGGCGCGCGAGAACGTCGAGTTCGCGGCGGCGCGGCTGCCCGCGCGCGAGCGGCGGGCGCGCGCCCTCGCCCTGCTCGAACAGTTCGGCGTGGCGCACGCGGCCGACAGGCTGCCGCGCGCCGTCTCGGGCGGCGA
>DATMVI010000323.1:0-3062 GCA_035563275.1 Pyrinomonadaceae bacterium | reverse complement strand
TCGATGATGCGCTTCTCCAGCATGCGGGTGACGCGCTCGGCCTCGATGAGGTCGAAGAGGGCGTCGTAGAGGGGGCGCAGATAGGGGTCGACCTTCTCCTGGAGATCGCCGGGGAGGAAGCCGAGGCGCTCGCCGGCCTCGACGGCGGGGCGCGCGAGGACGATGCGGCTGACCTGCTTCTGCATCAGGGCTTGCACGGCCATCGCGACGGCGAGGTAGGTCTTGCCGGTGCCGGCGACGCCGATGCCGAAGACCACGTCGTTGTTCTGGATGGCCTCGATGTAGCGGCGCTGGGTGGCGGACTTGGGCGCGACCTGCTTCTTGCCGGCCGGGTTGAAGCGCGCCTTGGTGAAGTAGTCGCGGAGCGTGTAGGCGCGGTCTTCGGCGATTTGCGCGAAGGCCTCGCGCAGCTCGCGGTCGGTGAAGGTCTTGCCCTCGGCGAAGAGCGCGGCGAAGTCTTCGATGATGCGCTCGGCCGTCTCCACGTCCTGCGGCGCGCCGTCAATCGCTAAGTCCTGGCCGCGGGCGTCGACGCGCACGTCGAGCAGCGATTCGAGGTACTTGATGTTCTGGTCGTGGACGCCGTAGAGCGTCTCGACCGCCCGTGGCGGAAGCTCGATCTTCTTCAAAAGTCGCTCTCTTCTCCTTGTCGCGTGGGGGCTTGCGGGGGCCGCGCGGGCCGGTGCCGGAGGGTGGTGGCGGGTGACGGTTTCATCTCGCCCGTGAACGCTACAACACCGCCCCGGCGGGTGTCAACGAAGTGCGCCTGAACGCGCCCCGCGCCCCCGCGCCGCCGGCCACGCGCCTTGACACCCGCGGGGCCGGCCCCTATACTTTCTGCTTTGCGCCGGGGCCGCCGCAGCCCCCTGTGCGCGGTCACTTTAACACCAAGCTTGTTACGACGGAGTTTCTAAAGATGCCGAATCACAAATCTGCCGAAAAGCGCATGCGCCAGAACGAGAAGCGCCGCCTCATCAACCGCAGCAACCGCGGGCGGCTGCGCACGGGGATCAAGCAGTTGCGCGCCGCGCTCGAAGGCGGCGACGCCGGGGCGGCCGCGACGCTCCTGCCCCAGACCGTCTCGCTCATCGACAAGGCCGTGCAGAAGGGCGTGCTGCACCGCAACGCCGCGGCGCGCTTCAAGTCGCGCCTCACGCTGCGCGCCAACGGGGCGAACGAGTCGAAGTAAGCCGACAACAACAAAACAGGTAACGCGGGGCGGGGCTGGTCGTTCTTACACGGCCGGCCCCGCCTTTTTCCGTCCGGGAGCGGGCGGGGGAGACGACGATGGGGGACGAGTTGTACCGGAGCGACGGCGAGGTCGGGGAGGTGTTGCGGCGTTTCGAGTCGTGCGAGTTGCCGCCGGCCGAGTTCGACCACGGCCGCCACCTGACGGTGGCGCTGGCGCTCGTCGCCGCGCTCGGCGACGAGCGGCGGGCCGCCGCGCGGATGCGCGAAGGTCTCGCGCGCTTCATCGCGGCCAACGGCGTCAGCCCGCGCAAGTACCACGAGACGCTGACCGTCTTCTGGGTGCGGCGCGTCGGCGCGTTCGCCGCGCGCGCCGGGGCGGGGCGCCCGCTCGCCGAGGTGGCGAACGAGTTGATCGCGGAGTGCGGCGACCCGCGCCTCGTCTTCGAGTACTACAGCCGCGCGCTCGTCGATTCCGAAGACGCCCGCGCCCGCTGGGTCGAGCCCGACCTGAAGCCTTTGGACTTTTAAGGCCGCCGGGCGGGGCGGGCCGCCCTTCACTTTCCGGGCCTGCGCCCGACGGCGAAGAGGCTCCTCGACGAGCGGACGTACATGACGCCGTCCGAGAGGGCCGGCGTCGCCATCAGCAGCTCGCCCATCGAGTTCGTGGCGAGGTGCTCGAACTTCCTGCCGGCCGCGACGACGAGCACCTCGCCGTCCTCGTTCGGGAGGTAGAGCTTGCCGTCGGCGGCCACCGGCGACGCGCTGAAGCCGCTGCCGACGAGCGGGAGGCGCTGCCGGTAAAGCTCCTCGCCCGTGCGCAGGTCGTAGGCGTCGAGCACGCCGTTGTTCGAGAGCACGTAGAGGACGCCGCGGTAGACGAGCGGCGAGGGCATGTAGGAGCCGCGGCCCGTGCGGCTCCAGACGAGCGCGCCGCCTTTGTCCTCGCCCTCCGGCGGGGTGAGGTCGCCGCGCGCGCCGGCGCGCACCACGAAGATGGGCCGCTCGGGCGCGCGCCCGCTGACGACGACGAACATGTCCTCGGCGAAGACCGGCGTCGGCGCGGTGATCTTCGAGCTGCGGCCGAGCCGCCACAACTCCCTGCCCGTGCGCGGGTCGTAGCCGCGCACGTAGTTGGAGGCGTTCGCCACCAGCTCCGGCCCGGCCGACGTGAGCGCGACGGTCGGCGTGCCCCACGAAGGCAGCTCGTCGCGCTCGGTCTTCCACACCGTCTTGCCCGTCGCGGCGTCCAGCGCCAGCATGAACGAGTCCTGCTGCGTGTCGCACTGGAGGATGACGAGGCCGCCCCAGATGACGGGCGAGCTGGCGTGGCCCCACTCGTAGGTGGGGATGTCGTAAGCGCCGAAGTCGAGCCGGCCGAGATCGACCTTCCAGAGGAAGCGGCCGCTCACGTCGTAGGCGTGGACGCCCTGCGAGCCGAACCATGCGACGACGACGCGGCCGTCCGTGGCCGGCGTCGAGTTGGCGTAGGTGGCTTTGATGTGGCGGCGGTCGGCGGGCACGCCCTCGTGCGCCGTGCGCGCCCAGAGGATTTTGCCGTCGCGCTTGTCGAGGGCGTAGAGCATCCAGCGGTGGCGCGAACGATCCTCGGAGGCGTCGCCGTCGCCGTAGAGGCCGGGGCGGAAGTTGGCGTCGGGCCGGCTGCTGACGGCGGTGGTGACGAAAACACGCTCGCCCCAGACGACGGGGCTGGAGTGGGCGAGGCCGGGGATGGGCGTGCGCCAGAGAACGTTCTCGCCGGTCTTGCCGTCCCAGCGGTCGGGGAGGTTCTGGCCCTCGGCGACGCCCGAAGCCTGCGGCCCGCGGAACGAGGGCCAACTCCCGCGCGCGGCGCTCGGCTTCGGCCGCGCCGG
>DATMVI010000322.1:0-21403 GCA_035563275.1 Pyrinomonadaceae bacterium | reverse complement strand
CGGCCGAGGCCACGACGCGGCCGTCCGCGCCCGTCACCACGGCCTCGCCCGCGCGCGGCGCCGCGCCGTGGCCGTGCGGCAGGACGGCCGCGGCGAAGGCCCTGCCGTTAACCTTCTCGATCAGCGCGCGCCACTCGGCCGCCGTGCCGACGCCGCCGATGGTCAGAGCGTCTTCCCTGAGGCGCCCGACCATGTCGAGGTTGAGCATCGCCACGGTTTGCGCGCCGGGGCGCGCCGGGTGCTCGACGTAGAACTTCGAGCCGAGCAGCCCCTCCTCCTCGCCGCCGAAGGCGACGAAGACCACCGTCCTCCTCATCCCCGCCCTCTCGCGCGAAAGCAACCGCGCCAGCTCGACGACGGCCGCCGTGCCCGAGGCGTTGTCGTCCGCGCCGTAATGCACGTCGCCCTCGCGCGGGGCGAGGCTGCCGCGGCCGCCGCGCCCGAGGTGGTCGTAGTGCGCGCCGACGACGATGACTTCATCCTTGAGTTTCGGGTCTGAGCCTTCGAGCACGCCGACGACGTTCGCGGCCGGCGCGCCCTTCCGCGCCACGTCCGTCTTGATGCTGAGCGAGCTGTCTCGCAACCCCTTCAGGGCGTAGTCTTCCGCCGGGAAGGCCGGCGCGGCCGCCTTCTTCTCGCGGAACCTCCTCCACGCCGCCGCGAGTTCCGTGACCGGGTCGACGAGGGTGGAAATGCCGAACACCTGCGCCGCCGCCTGCCGCGAGAGCGCCACCACCGGCAAGCCCGCGTCGCCCGCGTTGTCGTAGGAGAGGCGCGAGAGTCTGTCGTCCCTGAAGTTGACCTCGTCGGCGATGATGACGAGAGCCTTCGCGCCCGCGGCGAGGGCCGCGGCCGCCTTGAACCTCGGCTCCCCGGCGCGCGCGAAGCGCCCGTGCGGGTTGTCGCCGTCCGGCGTGCCGGCGAACGCGAGCGCGATTTTGCCCTTCGCGCCGGCGTCCCTGTAGTCGTCGTAATTCTGTTCGGCCGCGGTGACGCCGTAGCCGACGAAGACGACCGGGCTGCTCTCGACCGTCGCGTTCGCGCTGAAGCCGAAGGGCAGCCACGCCTCGCCGACCGTCATGGCGACCCCCGCCGGTTTCCCCGCGGGGGCGTCGCCTCCCGGCCGTCGCGCGAGCGTCATCGCGTTGCCGCGGCCGAGTTCGGCGGCGGCGACGTAGGGGAATTTTTGGAGGAAGGAGCGCGGGCCCGCGCCCTGCGCGTCGCCGCCCGGCTCAAGGCCGACGCGCTTGAACTCGGCGGCGACGTAGGCGGCGGCCTCCTCGGCGCCGCGCGTGCCGGTCTTGCGCCCTTCGAGCTTGTCGGAGGCGAGGCGCGCGACGTGCGCGCGCAGGCGTTCGAGGTCGGCGGACGGGGCGCCGGACGGCGCCTGCCGCGCGAGGGCGGAAGGCGCGACGAGCGCGACGGCGAGGAGCAGCCGGGGGAGCGTGGTTCGGTGGAGCATGGCTTTCAAGTTCAAACAGGCAGTAAGGCGGAAGGCGGCAAAAGTCTTCTCTGGCGAACCGTCAATCAGAAGGCGTCAACGCCGGCCGACGAACCCGGCCGCCTTCCGCCTCCCGCCCTCTCCTTTCACTCGACCCAGTCGGCGATGAAGACGTTTGTGTCGCCGGGGCGGGCGGCGTTGCGGTTCGAGGCGAAGACGAGCTTCCGGCCGTCGGGCGAGAACATGGGGAAGCCGTCGAAGGTCTCGTTGAAGGTGACCTGCTCCAGCCCCGTGCCGTCAGCGTTCACGACGAAGAGGTTGAAGTCGCGGCCGCGCGGGTTCGGGTGGTTCGAGGAGAAGATGATGCGGCGGCCGTCGGGCAGGAAGTAGGGCGCGAAGCTGGCGACGCCGAGGTCGGTCACCTGCCGCTTGTTGCGCCCGTCCGCGTCCATCACCCAGATTTCGAAGCGGCCCGGCTCGATGACGTGCTCGGAGAGCAGCGCACGATAGCGCGCGACCTGCTCGGGCGTCTGCGGGTGGTGCGCGCGGTAGACGATGCGCCTGCCGTCGCGCGAGAAGAAGGGGCCGCCGTCGTAGCCGAGCGCGTCCGTCAGACGCCGCACGTTCCCGCCGTCGGCGTCCATCGTGTAGATGTCGAGGTCGCCGTCGCGAACGGAAGTGAAGACGATCTTCTTACCGTCCGCGCTCGTCGTCGCCTCGGCGTCGTAGCCGGGCGAAGAGGTCAGGCGTTTTAAATTCTTCCCGTCGGCGTCGGCCGCGAAGATGTCGAAGCCGGGGTGGACGGCCCAGACGTAGCCGCGCGAGCGGTCGGGCGCGGGTGGGCACTCGGCCGAGGCGAGGTGCGTCGAGGCGTAAAGGATTTTCCGGCCCGAGGGGAAGAGGTAGGAGCAGGTGGTCGCGCCCGCGCCGGTCGAGACCATGCGGAGGTCTGAGCCGTCGGCGCGCATCGTGTAAATCTGGTCGCAGCGCCGCCCGTCGCGCTTCGACTGGAAGATGAGACTTCGGCCGTCGCCCGAAAAGTACGCCTCGGCGTTCTCGCCGCCGAAGGTCAACTGGCGGACGCGGCGCAAACGCTTCTCGGCTGTCAGTTCGACGGCCGGAGGGTTGTCCGAGGGCTGCTGCGCGGCGGAGAACGCGGCGGCCGAGAGCGTGACGAAGAGGGCGAGGGGGAACAGGATTTTCGTGCTCATGAATCTTGACAAGGGAAGGTTCCGCGGCGCGAAACGGGAGACTGCCGGCCCGGCCCTTACTTTAAACCGCGCCCGCCCCCGTGCCAAGCGCGCCCGTCCGAAGGTGTTGGCGATTGCGGCCCCCGCCGTATCGGCTTGGGAGGTCGCGCCTCTCAGGTCTTTTGCAGGAGCCATGCGTCTTGCAGGGAGCCGCCGCGGGCGGCTTGGGGTTTGAAGGCGAGGATGGCGAAGCCGCGGGAGAGGTCGGCGCGGACGTAGGGCTCGGGGTGGTAGGCGGCGCAGAAGTTGGTGCCTTCGCTCGCGGCGTCGCGGACGGCGAGGCGGCCGGCCTCGAAGTCGGCGCGTTCGCGGTCGGTCATCGAGGGGGTGAAGCCGCGGCCGTGGAGCGTGAGGTAGAAGAGGCCGCCGGGCCGGAGCACGCGGCGCACTTCATCCGCCCAGAGGCGCTGGGAAGGCCCGGAGAGGTGGGTGAAGACCGAGTAGGCGTAGACGAGGTCGAAGGAGCCGTCGGCGTAGGGCAGGGGGCCGGCGAGCGGGTTGACCTTGAACTCCGCGAAGTCGAGGTGGCGCGCGCACCACGCGACGAGGCGCGGGTTGTAGTCGGTGCCGTGGAGGCGCGGCCCCGGCGGGTGCCGCAGGTGGCGGATGACGCGGCCGCAGCCGCAGCCGAAGTCGAGGACGGAGGCGAAGCTCTCGAACGGGCGGCCGGCTTCGGCCACCGTCTCGCGCAGCGCCGCGGCGGCCCCCGCGCCGTTCGTGAGGAACTGGCGCGGCGAGTAGTTGCCGCCGACGAGGTGGAGCAGTTCGGGCGGGGGCAGCGGCGGCCCGCCCCGCAGGCGCGAGGCGGCGCGCGCCGGCAGGTGGCGCGCGTCGCGCCGCAGCCAGACCCTCCACGCGAGTGGGACGAGTTCTCTCAAGGGGCGCATGCGAGGGCGGCGCGGGGCCGCGCGCGGGACGAGTCACTTAACCGTTGGCGCGCTCGAACTCGCGCATGAACTGGACGAGCGCGTCCACGCCCTCCGGCGGGAAGGCGTTGTAGATCGAGGCGCGGATGCCGCCGACCGAGCGGTGGCCCTTGAGGCCGTCGAGCCCCGCGGCGGTCGCTTCGGCCGTGAACTTCTTTTCGAGTTCTTCCGAGGGCAGGCGGAAGGTGACGTTCATCAGCGAGCGGGCCTCGCGCGCGGCGTGGCCGCGGTAGAAGTCGGTCGAGTCGATCACGTCGTAAATCTTCCGCGCCTTCTCCTCGTTCAGGCGGCGCATGCCTTCGAGGCCGCCCTGCGCCTTCACCCAGCGGCAGACGAGGTCGAGGATGTAGATGCCCCACGTGTTGGGCGTGTTGTAGAGCGACTTGTTCTGGACGTGCGTGCGGTAGTCGAGCATCGTGTGGAGGCCGTCGGGGATTCTCCCCAGCACGTCTTCGCGGAGGATGACGACCGTGACGCCCGAGGGGCCGAGGTTCTTCTGCGCGCCGGCGTAGATGAGCGCGTACCGGGAAACGTCCACGGGGCGCGAGCAGATGTCCGACGAGGCGTCGCAGACGAGCGGCACGCCCTGCGTGTCGGGGTCGTGCTTCCACTCGACGCCCTCGATGGTCTCGTTCGAGGTGATGTGGACGTAGGCCGCGCCGGGGCTGAGCCTCAGCTCGTCGTCGCCGGGCACGCGGTTGTAGCGGCTGTCGGCCATGTCGGCGGCGACGTTGGCCGCGCCCTGCTTCTTCGCCTCCTTCAGAGCCTTCTTGCCCCAACTCCCCGTCAGCACGTAGTCGGCCGCCGCGCCCTCGGCGAGGAAGTTGACGGGGAGCATCGAGAATTGCAGGCTCGCGCCGCCTTGCAGGAAGAGGACGTGGTAGCCTTCGGGGATGCCGAGCAGTTCGCGCAGGCCCCCCTCGGCCCCGTCGATGATGGCCTGAAAAGTCTTCGAGCGGTGGCTGATCTCCATCACCGACATGCCGACGCCCGGCAGGCTCAACATCTCCTCGCGCGCCTGCTCCAGAACGGGCACGGGCAGCACGGCCGGCCCCGCGCTGAAGTTAAAGATTCTCTCGGTCATTGATTCATTCCTCTCACAACTAAGTAGCCAGTAGTCAGTAGCCAGTAGCCAGTAGGAAGACGGTCGCTAATGAATCGTTTAAGTGTCGGCGTTAGTCGTCATGGCGCGGAGCGCCTGCTGACTGCTGACTACTGACTACTGTCTACTTTATTTCCAACAGACTCAGCTCGATGATGTCTTCGTTCTCGTCCTGAAGGCGGGCGAGCGTGTCGGCCGGGGGCGCGGCGTCGAGGTTGATGCGGGCGACGGCGGCCTCCGCGCCCTCGAAGACGATGTTCTCCATCTCCTGCACGTTGATCGAGGCGGCGCGCAGGGGGCCGAGGACGGAGGCGAGGACGCCGGGGCGGTCGCGGTGGCGCACGACGAGCGTGCGCGTCGCGGGCGAGCGCCGCGCGAGGTTGACGACGTTCGGGACGCGGCCCGTCTCCTTGAAGGTCTGGATGATGCGGACGGTCTCGGCGGCGATGGCCTCCTGCGCCTGATCGGTCGAGGCCCCGACGTGGTGCGTGCCGTAGAGGTTCGGCTCGCGCGCGATGTCGTCCGTGAACTCGCCGGACGAGCCGGCCGGCTCGGCGGCGAACACGTCCAAGCCCGCGCGGATGTTCTTCTCGCGCAGCGCGCGCCGCAGGGCCTCCTGATCGACGACCTCGCCGCGCGCGGTGTTGATGAAGTAGGCGCCGTCGCGCATCGCCGCGAAGAAGTCGGCGTCGATCAGGCCGCGCGTCTCCGGCTTCAGGGCGACGTGGACGCTGACGATGTCGGAGTCGCGCGCCACGTCGCGCGGGTGGTCGCGCCGCTCGACGCCGAGCTCGGCCGCGCGCTCCTCCGTCAGGCTCCGGCTCCAAGCGACGACCGGCATCCCGAAGGCCCGCGCCCGCGTCACCATCTCGCGCCCGATCTGGCCCGTGCCGACGAGGCCGAGCGTGCGCCCGTAGAGGCCGCGCGCCTTCGAGAACTCCTTCTTGTTCCACTTGCCTTCGCGCAGCTGGATGACGTTGTCGGCCACGCGGCGGTCTAAGGCGAGGATGAGCGCGAAGGCCAGCTCGGCGACGGCCACCGAGTTCTTGCCGGGGCAGTTCGAGACGTAGACGCCGCGGCGCGAGGCGGCCGCCACGTCGATGGTGTTGTAGCCGGCGCCGGCGCGCACGATGAGCTTCAGGGAGCCGACGGCGATCATCTCCTCGGTGACCTTCGTCGAGCGGACGACGAGCGCGTCGGGCCGGTAGTGGGCGATGGCCTCGACGAGCGACTCGTCTTTGGCGTCGGGCTGGTAGGCGTAGTCGCAGCCGGCGGCCTCAAGGCCGTCGCGGCCCGACTGCTCGAACTTGTCGGCGATCAGCACACGCATGATTGTCAAAGCCTCTCGGGGTGCTCAAAGTAGCCGGTAGTCAGTAGCCGGTAGCCGGTAGAAAAGAGCTTCGGCGGCGAGCCGTCCATGCGTCATCCTCAACCACAGCAACGCGGAGCGCTACTGACTACTGACTACTGACTACTGTCTACTCTCAAATCGTGTGAATCAACACGCCGTCGCGCAGCTTCGGCTCGAACCAAGTGGACTTGGGCGGCATGATGCCGCCGGCGTCGGAGACGCGCAGGAGGTCTTCGACCGACGTGCGGTAGAGCGCGAAGGCGACGGCGGCGCGGCCCGAGTCCACGAGGCGGACGAGTTCTTCGGTGCCGCGGATGCCGCCGACGAAGTCTATGCGCTTGTCGGTGCGCACGTCCCGGATGCCTAAGACGGGGTCGAGCAGGTTGTCCTGTAGGACGCTCACGTCGAGCGCGGCGACCGGGTCTGCGGAATCGTTCGCGCCGTCCTTCAGAGTCAAACCGCGCCAGCGGCCGCCGAGGTACATGTGGTAGTGGCCGGGCTGGCCGGGGCCGCGCGGGTTCGCGTCCTCGTCGAGCCGGAAGCGCTCGCCGACGGCCGCGAGAAACTCCTCGGGCGAGAGGCCGCCCAAGTCTTTGACGACGCGGTTGTAGGGGAGAATCTGCATCTGGTCGGCGGGGAAGACGACGGCGAGGAAGCGGTTGTACTCCTCTTCGCCGGTGTGGCTCGGGTTCTGCCCTTTCAGAGCGGCGCGGGCGCGCGAGGCGCTGGCGGCGCGGTGGTGGCCGTCGGCGATGTAGAGCATGGGCACTTCGCCGAAGCAGCGCACGAGCTGTTCGGGCGCGGGCGCCCGCCAGACGGTGTGGCGCACGCCGTCGGCGGCCTCGAAGTCGTAGAGCGGCTCGCCCTTCGTCTCGGCCTCGACGAGCGCGTCAATGCGGCGGTCGGGCCGGTAGGTGAGGAAGACGGGGCCGGTCTGCGCGCGCAGTTCGAGGACGTGGCGCGTGCGGTCGTTCTCCTTGTCGGGGCGAGTCTTCTCGTGTTTGCGGATGAGGTCTTGGTCGTACTCGTCGACGGAGACGCAGGCGGCCACGCCCGTCTGCGTGTGCTCGCCCATGACGAGTCGGTAGAGGTAGAGGCTCGGCTCGCGCTCCTCTTCGAGCGGGGCCTCGCGGCGCAGGCGGTCGAAGTTCTCGGCGGCCTTCGCGTAGGTCTCGTCGGCGTAGAGGTCTGCGCCCGCGGGCAAATCTATCTCGGGGCGCGAGACGTGGAGGAAGCTCGACGGGTTGCCCTCGGCCAGCGCGCGGGCCTCCTCGGTGCTGACCACGTCGTAGGGGACGGCGGCGACCTCGGCGACTCGCTCGCGGGGCGGACGCAGGGCGCGGAAAGGATAGATGGCGGCCACGGTACGATGCGCCTCCTTGTCTGTCTCGTCGGATTGCGGGTGTGGAGCTTTAAGGGCCTAAGCTTAACGGCTCGCCGCGCCTTTTGCCAAGCCGCCGTGCAAGACCGCGGCGCGGCGTGTAGAATGCTCCCCCGGAAGCGGGGCGGGCCGCGGGCCCGCGGCCGGCGAGTTCGGCGCGCCAACGCCGCCCGACGCCGCTAATTCTCACAGGGAGTCAGAGGACGAAGATGGAGAGTCTGGCCGGCCGCCACTGCGTGCCTTGCCACGGCGGTGTGCCGCGGCTGAAGGGCGCCGAGATCGAGCCGCTCGCCGCGCAGTTGCGAGGCTGGCGGGTCGTCGACGAGCACCATCTGGAGAAGGAGTACAAGTTCGGCAACTTCGCCGCCGCCCTTGACCTCGTCAACCGCGTCGGGGGCATCGCCGAGGCCGAGGGCCACCACCCCGACATCGCCTTCGGCTGGGGCTATGCCCGCCTCACCATCTACACCCACGCCATCGACGGCCTCAGCGAAAGCGACTTCATCCTCGCGGCCAAGATTGATCAGGAAGTAGACAGTAGACAGTAGTCAGTAGACAGTAGTCAGTAGCGCTCCGCGCTGCTGTTGTTGACGATGACGCCCGGACGGCTCGATAGAGTTTGTATTTCTACTGACTACTGACTACTGTCTACTGACTACTCCTTTCCGAGGTCTCTCATGGAAGTTGAGAAGAGTTTCAGGGCCGGCGAGGTGGAGGCGCGCGGGGCGCTGTGCGTGGAGTGTCTGGGATCGGTCGGGGCGGGCGAGGCGTTGTTAGACCGGACGGGCGCGGCGCTGTGCCGCGGGTGCGCGGCCGAGTTCTACGCGGCGTGCGCGGGCTGCGGCGGGCTGGTTCCGCGCGACGAGGCGCTGGCGCGCGCGGGCGACGGCGCGGCGGTGTGCGCCGAGTGCCACGCGCGGGGTTTCGCCGGCCCCGACGGCGAGCCGCCGCCGGCGGAGGAGGAGGTCGAAGCGCTGGTGGCCGAGTACGTCGCGCTCCACGACGAGGCGAAGCGGGTGGGCGCGCGCATGGACGAGATCAAGGAGCGCCTGAAGCTGGCGGCGCAGGCGCGGCCGCGCGTCTCGAACGCGGTGGTGCTGAGGGCGGGCGAGGCCGGCGTGCGGTGCAGCTTCGCGGTGCGGACGAGTTACGACGCGGCGCGCCTCGCCGCCGCCGAAGAGTTGCTGGGCGAGGAGTTCGGCTCGCTCTTCGAGCGCAAGGTCAGCTTCTCGGCGGTCAAAGGCCGTCTCGAAGAGTTTCTCTCCGAGACGGACGAGGCGCGGGCCGCCGCGCGCGAGGCCGTCCGCGCCGCCGAGCAGCGCTCCGAGACCGTCACGCTCAACGTCGTCGCGCAGAAGAAGAAGCCGCGCGCGTAGGCGGTAAGTTCCTGAAGCCTCGCCCGCGGCTCGAACGTCGGGCGCGGCAGGGTTAACACGGGGCGAGCACGGAGTTCACCGAGAAGAAATGTTTTCTCCGTGCCTTCCGCGTCTGCTCCGCGTACCCCGTTCCGTGTTGCAGACCGACTCGCCCGGCACCCGATCAACGCTTCGAAAGTCAAACGGGCCCCGCCGCCCCGACCTCGTATGCCGCCGACCACCCCCGAAGAAGATTTCCAGACCGAGCGTCCGCTGACCGCGCAGAGGCTCGCGCAGTACGTCGCGCGCGGGCGCTGCGAGAGGCATTTGCGCTTCGCCCTCTTCCCGTCGGAGGCGCAGGAGTTGCTCGGCCGCTTCGGGCTGGAGGTCGAGCCGCTGTCGCCGCTGCTCTCGGGCGCGGGGCGCGAGTTCGAGCGCGAGATGGTCGAGGCGCTGTCGGCGCGCGCGCCCGTGCGCGACCTGCGCGGGGCCGCGGCCGAGGCTTTCGTCTCGGAGCTGCGCGCGCAGGCGCCGGGCCGCGCCCTCTACTACCAGCCTTCCCTGCGCGGGCGCCTCGGCGCGTGGGAGTGCGCGGGTCAGGCCGACCTGATCGAGGTCGAGCGCGAGGGCGCGAGGGCGCGCGCCACGGTCGTGGACTTCAAGGCGAGCGCCCGCGAGTCCGTCTCCTTCCGCCTTCAGGTCGCTTTCTACGTGCGCCTGCTCGAAGCGACGCTCGCCGAGGCCGGCGTCAGCGAGTTCGAGGTGCGCGGCGCGGTCGCCGCGCGCGACACCGAGTTGGCCGACGAGTGGAAGACCTTCGACCTCTCGCTTTATCTGGACGAGATCGAGCGCCTCGTCTCCGCGCCCGATTCCGACGTGGCCCGCGCGGCGCGCGCCGGGAGGGGCGGCGCGCGCTACCACCTGCGCGCCGCCTGCGACGGCTGCCCCTACAACGCGCTCTGCTTCGCCGACACGGCCGAGCGCGCAGACCTCTCGCTCGTCCCGCTGCTCAGCTTCTCCGAGAAGCGCGCGCTTCAGTCCGCGGGCGTCGAGACGGCGACGGAGCTGGCCGCGCTCATGCGCTACGGCGCGCGCGCGATGGAGGCCGCTCCCGGGAAGGCGGAGGCCGTCGGCCGCGCCGCCTCGCGCTGGCCGCTCGCCTCGCGCCTGCCCGTGCTCGCGCAGAGGGCGCGCGCGGCCGTGCGCCGGCTCGACCGCCGGACGGAGGCGCGGCCCTACGTCGTCGGCTCCGACTACGGCTCGCTGCCCGACCCGGCCGAGCACCCCGGCCTCGTCCGCGTCTTCGTGGACGCGCAGCGCGACTACCTGAAGGACAGGCTCTACCTTTTGGCCGCGCGCGTCGTCGGCCCCAACGGCGCGCGCGAGGTGGTCGAGATGACGGCCGCGCCGCCCGACGACGGGGCCGAGCGCGCGCTGCTCGTCGCGTGGATTCAAAGCCTGCTGCCGGCCGTAGCCGAGGCGGCGGGCGCGAGCGAAGCCCCGCTCCACGTCTACACCTTCGCGCCGCGCGGCGAGCGCGCCCTGCTCGACGCGCTCGCGCGACACTTCGACGCGCTCTGCGCCGTCCCCGCCTTCTACGACCTCCTGACCTCGCGCGCGGCGCTCTCGCAGCCGATGGTCTCCCTGCTCTCCGAGGAGGTGCGCGCCCGGCTCAACCTCGCGCCCGTCTGCCACAACCTCTACGAGGTGGCCGCCGCGCTCGGCTTCCGCTGGCGCGACGACGAGACGGACTTCCGCCGCCGCTTCCGCGCGCGCGCCTTCGACAACCGCCGCACCTTCCGGCGCGACCCCGAGACGGGACGCTTCGGCAGGCCCGATTCGACGAAGGCCGAGGAGGAGGACGAGGAAGCGCCCGCGCCGTTCGTGCGCGTCGAGTCGGCGGCGCGCTTCGGCGCGGAGGTTCCGCTGGAGTACGCCTACGCGGCGTGGGGGCGTCTGCGCGCGGCCGAGGACTCGAAGGAGCGCGAGCGCGCGCAGTTGCGCGGCTTCGCCGGCGTGACGGCCGACGAGGTCAAACGCTTCGCCGCGGCGCGCGCCCGCGCCATGCAGCACGTCGAGCAGAGCTTCACTTTCAAGAACCGCCGCGTCGGCAAAGAGCCGCTCGACCTCTCGAGGCTCGGCGAGGTCGCGGTCGAGCCGGCCGAAGTCCCCCTGTCGCGCTCGCTCGAAGACTTCCTCCTGCTCGAACACCACGCCGCGCTTCAGGAGAAGCTTCTCCACCTCGCGCTCCCGCCGCGCGAGCGCGCCGAGACGGGCCGCACCTGCCTGCTGAGCTGCGAGAGTTATGAGAGGGACGACGCGCGCGTCGAGCGCGCCCGGTTCCGCTTCGCCGACGCCGGGGGAAGAATCGTGACGGCGCGAGACCTCGGCCTGCTGCGCCTGCGCGCGGGCGACTGGGTGGTCTTGAACCCGCTCGCCGACGAGGAGGGCAAGGCCCTCCCCGCGTGGCGGCTCGTGCGCGGCCGGCTCGCCACCGTCGAGGCGCTCGACGAGGCGGGCGCGACCCTGCGCCTGCTGCCGATGAGTTTCAAGAACTCGCCGTTCCGCTACCCGCACCAGATGCTCAAGCCCGAGGCGGGCGCCATCTACACCGCGGACGAGATGGCCGACGACCTCAACGCCGACAAGTTCCTCGAAGCCTGCCGCCACGCCCCGGCCAATCACCTCTACCGCTGGCTGAGCGACCCCGAGGAAGGGAAGCGGCCGCGCGCCGTCCGCCCCAAGCGCCTGCGCGACGCGCGCGAGTTCGCCGGGCTGGCCGCGCGCGCCCAGCGGCCGCACGGGCTGACCGCGGCGCAAACGGAAGTCATCGGCGGGCACCTCGCCGACCGCGTGCTCGTCGTGCAGGGGCCGCCGGGCACGGGCAAGAGCCACACGCTCGGCTTCGCCGTCCTCGCGCGGATGCTCGCGCAGGCGACGCCCGCACGCCCCTTCCGCGTCGCCGTCCTCGCGCGCACACACGCCGCCGTGGGCGTCGCCCTCGAATCAATCGTCAAGCGCCGGCGCGAAATACAGGAGTTCCGGGCTTCGAGTTCCGGGGCGCGAGTTGAAGACGATTCGCCTTTAACGCGGAACGCGGAACTCGCGACCCGGAGCTTGAAGGTCGTGAAGGTGTGCAACGACGCGGGCGAGTCCGTGCCCGAAGGCGTCGAGCGCGTGCTGCCGGAAGGGGGCGCGGAGTTGGGCGCGGCCGAGCAGTGGGAGATGCTTTTGACGGAGCCTCTGGTCGTCGTCGGCGGGACGCCGGGCGGGCTCTACCGTTTGGTCAAGCAGGGCGCGTCGAAGGGGCGCGGGGTGGACTGGTCGGGCGAGCACTTCGACCTCGTGGTGGTGGACGAGGCCTCGCAGATGGGGCTGGCCGAGGCCCTGACGGCCGCGGCGTTTTTGCGCGAGGACGGGCAGTTTATCGCCGTCGGCGACCACCGGCAGATGCCGCCCATCCTCGCGCACGCGTGGGGCGAGGAGGGGCGCCGCGACTTGAAGCGGGCGCGGGTCTTCCTCTCGATCTTCGAGTACTTGCAGGCGCTCGGCTTCGCGCGCGCCGCGCTCGACCAGTCCTTCCGCATCCCCGAAGAGGTCGCCGACTTCCTGCGCCGCCACGTCTACGCCTCCGACGGGATAGACTTCCGCTCGTCGAACCGCGCGCGTCTGCCCGAGTGCGAGGGGCTTGAGGAGGGTTGGCTGCGGGCCGCGCTCGCGCCCGAGCACGCGCTGGTCGTCGTCGAGCACGACGAGGAAGGCTCGCAGCAGTCGAACGAGTTCGAGGCCGCGCTCGTCGAACAACTGGCGCGCGCCGCCGCGGACGGGTTGAATCTGGACGCGCGCCGCGGCCTCGGCGTCGTCGTCCCGCACCGCGCGCAGAAGGCCCTGCTGGCCGCGCGCCTGCCGCACCTCGCCGAATCCATCGACACGGTCGAGCGCTTTCAGGGCGGCGAGCGCGACCTCATCATCGTCTCGGCCACGGTCTCCGACCGCGAGTTCGCCGCCTCCGAAAGCGACTTCCTCCTTGAGCCGCGCCGCCTCACGGTCGCCGTCTCGCGGCCCCGGCGCAAACTCGTCGTCGTCGCCTCGCGCGCCGTCTTCGACCTCATCCCCTCGGACCTCGACGACTACGAACGCGGCGCGCTCTGGAAACACCTCCGCCACGAAACCCGCCCGCTCTGGCAGGGCCGCGTCGGCGGCCATCAAGTCACCGTCCGAGCCATATAAAAAAGGGTGGCGGGCGGCGGGGAAAGACAACAATCCAAAATCAAAAATTCGTCTCCCGCCTCACGGCGCGGCCGGGCGCGGCTCCCCGGCGGCCGAGAGGTGCGAGGCGACGACCTGCCAGCGGCCGCCGACGCGGACGTAGGTGTCCGTGTAGCGCGACACGTCGCGCACGGTCTTGCCGTCCTGCTGGAACTCGGCGACGACGCGGCCCGTGAGGATGACCGTGTCGCCGTAGGCGCGCGACTCGACCGCCTCGGTGTGGAACTTCGGCGGCGCCCCCTTGCGCGGCGCGCGAATCATGCCCATCAACTGCGCCTTCGTCTGCACCGAGCCGTTCGGGAACGTGATCGTGAAGCCCTCGGCCACGATCCTGTCCATCGCCCCGGCGTCGTTCTTCTCGTAGGCGTCGAGCCACTCGCGCTCAAGCCGGCGCACCTCCTGCTCGGCCTTGCTCTGGCCCGCCTGCCAAGCCGTCGCCTGCCCGCCCGCGACAAGCAGCGCGGCGACGAGCGCCGCGGCGCTCACGAACCACATGCGTTTCATCCTCCCGTCCTCCTTCCCGCGTCCGGAAACGTTTCGGCAGCTTCCGTCATACACCGTTAGGGCAACGTGCCCCCCATCATCGCCACAGGAGACAGAACGATGCAAGCCGAAAAACGGAGCCTCCCCCGCCCCCCCCAACGCGCCGCCGCCCTCTGCCTCTGCGTGTGTTTCGTCGGCGTGGGCGCAGCGAGGGCGCAGAAGAACCCGTCCATCTTCAAGACCGAGGGCCGGGACAACGCCGCCAGCATGTCGGCGACGAGCATGGAGTACATCAGGTCGCTGGAGAGCCAGTACAGGTCTCTGGAGGCGACGGACAAGGAGGGCGCCAAGCGGATCAGGAACAAGCTGATCTACATCGGCGTCGAGCAGATCGACACCTACTTCAACGACTACCGGAGGAAATCCAGAAAGCGCAACGAGCTGATCCAGTTCCTCCTCGACTTCCTTGAGATCGGCGCTTCGACCGCCATCGCCATCACGAACGGCGAGCGGGCGAAGGAGGTCATCGCCGAGGCGCTCAACGGCTTCAAGGGCGGGCGCTCCTCCCTCAACAAAAACTTCCGGCTGCTGGAGACGCAAATCCTCTTCAACAAGATGGTCGCCAACCGCTCCGACCGGCTCGGGCAGATTTACGAGCAGCTCAACGCCGAGGTGGACTCCTACCCGTGGGAGCGGGCGCGCAGCGAGCTGAAGGGCTACCTCTACGCGGGAACCATCGACGACGCGCTCAACAGCCTGAGCATCGAGACCGGCGCCATCGCCGGCGCCGCGCAGCGGCAGCTCGAAGGGATCAAGGAGCGCGCCGGCATCCTCTCCGCGCTCCCCGCTCAGGTCGTCACGGAGTCGAGGGCGAACGCCGCCCTCATCGACCCCGTCGTCGACGCCTTCGCCGCCGCCGACGACAAGTTTAAGGAGGCCGACGCCGTGATCGCCGAGGCGGACAAGAAGATCGCCGAGGCGGACAAGAAGTTGGCCGACGCCGAGAAGAAAATAAAGGAGGCGAAGGAGAAGTCTCCCCCCGACGACGCGGCCGTCGCACAGGGCACCGAGGAGAAGGCGGCGGCCACCGCCGCGAAGGCGGCGGCCACCACCGAGAAGACGAAGGCCACCGAGGAGAAGGCGGCCGCGACCAAGACCCGCGACGCCGGCATGGCGAAGCTCAGGGCCGTCTACGCGGCGGTCGCGAAAGACTCCGGGCTGTCGCCGCTCATCGACAGGGTGCCGCAGGAGAGGCAGTTCGGGGCCGGCGACCCCGCCACCAAAGTCGAGCTGGAGGCGAGCGTCCGGCGGCTGAAAGCCGGGACGGGGACGTTCGAAGATCACGCGGACATTCTGCGCATGGTCAACGATCTGGCGCTTAACGAAATCCCCAGAAACCCGGCCCTGAGCAGGCGCATGCAGGAGATTCTGAAGGCCAACCAGTGAGGAGGAGAGATGCCAAACTTACCGCCGATTGAGATCGACTCCAACCTGACGCTGAAGGAGAACGAGGATTTGTGCGAGAAGAGGCAGAACCTCGGCTTACAGCTCAAGCGGATCAAGTTCGACACCGTCACCGCGGAGGGCAACGTCTTTCAGGTGAACCGGGCAGAGTTCGTCACCAAGCGCTCCGGGAGGCTGAAGAACCTGTTCTTCGTCGAGGTGGGGACGAAAGACCCGGAGACGCTGAAGAAGGAGAAGAAGACCGACGGCTGGACGTACGTCTGCGGGCCGGACAAAATCTTCGTGAAGAACAGCCTGACGGATGTCATGGTCTTCGGCAAGTCGGAGGCCGAGGCGTAGCCGAACCGCCTTCACGGGCCGCCCCCGCGCCCCGGCGTTGAAGACTGACTTCAACGCCGGGGCGCGCGCTTACGCAGCTTTCCGCCCGCCCGCCTTCCGCAGCTCCCCGAAATATTCACCCGCGTTTGCGGCAGGCGGCGAGTATGTACGCGCCGTAGCCGCGCAGGAGTTGACGCCCGAGCAGGTCGGAGGCGGGCAGCGCGTACCTCCAGACTTTCGGGACGTGGGGGATGAAGGTCGTGGTGCTCATGCTGCTGACCTGTAGGAACTCCGAGAGGCGCGCGGCGCACTCGGAGAAAGACCACTGGATGTAATGCTCGCGGGCGATCTCGGCCTCGCGCCGCCTGAGGTAGTCGGTGCGCGAGAGCAGGAGTTTCCACCACGAGCGGCGGTTGTTGAGGGTGAGGAGGAAGATGCCGCCGGGCCGGAGCAGGCGGCTGACCTCGGAGAGCGCGCGGCGGTAGTCGGGGATGTGGTCGAAGGAGGCCGTCGAGATGATGATGTCAACGGAGGCGTCTTCGAGCGGGACGGCCTCGGCCGAGCAGCGGACGGCCGTGTACCTCGGGTCGGCGAGCCGTTCGAGGTCGCGCGCGCCCAAGACGGGGCGGCCCGGCTCGACGTTGACGTAGGTGCGCGCGTCGCCCTTCAGGCGGTCGAAGAGTCCGCCCGCGCCGCCGCCCAGCTCCATCAGATCGAGCTTGCGGCCGGCGGCGGCCTCCGACACCTGCCGCCCGACCCAGCCTTGCAGGGCGCCGGCCACCGCCTCGACGTAGCCGTCGGCGAGGGCGCCTTCGAGCAGGCGGTTGTCCTGATGCTCGATGAGCCCTTTGCCCTGACTGACCGGGTAGCAGGGCAGCCCGTGCTCGTCGAAGAAGGCCGGCTCGGCCGTGAGTTTGAGTCGGAACATGGCGGAGCTTCGATTGCGGATCGGGGGCTGAGGAGTAAGTCGCCCGTCGTCGGCCGTCGGTCATCAGTAAAGCCGAGACAAAAACTGATGGCCGGCGACTGGCGGCCGCCAACCCGTCTTTCGTCCCGCCGCCCGCGACCGTCGGCATCTTACTTTTACGCCCGCCCGCCAGTCTAATGCCGCGCGCCCCGGCGCGGCGGCGCGGTGGTTTGTCAGCGGCGGCGGGCGGTGTTATATCTACGCATCGCCCGGCAACCGGCCCTTATCCGAAAATCCCGAAAGGCACGCTGAAGGAGACCATGGCTACGAAAACTCCCATCACGGTCGCGTACGGCGACGGCATCGGCCCCGAGATCATGGAGGCCACGCTCCGCATCCTCGCGGAGGCGGGCGCGCAGCTCGACATCGAGCGCATCGAGATCGGCGAGAAGGTCTACCTCGCCGGCAACCCGGCCGGCATCGAGCCGGGCGCGTTCGACAGCCTGCGCCGCACCAAAGTTTTCCTGAAGGCCCCCATCACCACGCCGCAGGGCGGCGGCTACAAGAGCCTCAACGTGACCGTGCGCAAGACGTTCGGCCTCTACGCCAACGTCCGCCCGTGCGTCTCTTACCACCCGTTCGTCGAGACCAAGCACCCCGTGATGGACGTGGTCATCGTCCGCGAGAACGAGGAGGACGTGTACGGCGGCATCGAGTACCGGCAGACGGGGCAGGTCACGCAGTGCCTGAAGCTCATCTCGCGGCCCGGCACGGAGAAGATCGTCCGCTACGCCTTCGAGTACGCGCGCCGCAACGGCCGGAAGAAGGTCACGTGCTTCACGAAAGATAACATCATGAAGATCACCGACGGCCTCTTCCACAAGGTCTTCGACGAGATCGCCTCCGAGTACGCGGACATCGAGAACGAGCACTGGATCGTGGACATCGGCGCGGCCAAGCTCTCCGACACGCCGGAGAACTTCGACGTGGTCGTCCTGCCCAACCTCTACGGCGACGTGCTCTCGGACGTGGCCGCGCAGATCGCCGGGTCGGTCGGCCTCGCCGGCTCGGCCAACATCGGCGAGTCCATCGCCATGTTCGAGGCCATCCACGGCTCGGCCCCGCGCCGCGCCGGGCAGAACCTCGCCAACCCCTCGGGCCTCTTCCTCGGCGCGGTGATGATGCTCGTCCACCTCGGCCAGACGGAGGTGGCCGAGCGCGCGCACAACGCGTGGCTGCGGACGATGGAGGACGGCGTCCACACCTACGACATTTACAAGGAGGGCGTGAGCAGGGAGAAGGTCGGGACGCGCGAGTTCGCCGAGGCGGTCGTGGCGCGGCTCGGCCGGCGGCCGGAGACCCTCAAGGCCGTGAGCTACAAGGCGGGCGGCGGCGAGGCCGCGTTCGCGACGCGGATGGCGCGCGAGGCGGCGGCCGCCGCGAAGGAGCTGACCGGCGTGGACGTGTACCTCGACTGGAAGGACGGCTCGGCCGAGCAACTCGGCGGCGCGATGGAGAACCTCGCCGGCGACGGGCTCCACATCTCTTCGATCGCCAACCGCGGCGTCAAGGTCTGGCCCGGCGGCGCGGCCGAGACCTTCTGCTCAGACCACTGGCGCTGCCGCTTCAAGTCGGAGTCGGGCGGCGCGGTCACGCACGCGCAGGTCGCCGCGCTACTCGCGCGCGCCGCCGAGGCCGGCTTCGACTTCATCAAGACCGAGAACCTCTACGACTTCGACGGCCAGCCCGGCTACTCGCACGCGCAGGAGTGAGCGAAGCAGGTTTCGGGCGTCGGGCAAGACGGTTGTCTTAACCTGACGCCCTCAAGGAAAGGAATGATTGAGATGACATCCCCGGCCCCCGCCTCGCGCCCCGAGGCGAGCGAGTACGCGCCGTATTACGAGAAGTACGTCTCGCTCGTCCCCGCGGGCGACGTGGTCGAGACTTTAGAGAGGCAGCTCGAAGGGACGCTCGCGCTCCTGCGCGGCCTCGGCGAAGAGCGTGCCGGGTCGCGCTACGAGCCGGGCAAGTGGAGCGTCAGGGAACTGGTCGGCCACCTCATAGACGCCGAGCGCGTCTTCGCCTACCGCGCCCTGCGCTTCGCGCGCGGCGACCGGACGCCCATCCCCGGCTTCGAGCAGGACGACTACGTGCGCGGCGGCAACTTCGACGCGCGCACGCTCGCCGATTTGATTGACGAGTTCGGGGCCGTGCGCCGCGCCACCGTCGCGCTCCTGCGCCCGCTCGACCCGGAGGCGTGGCGACGCACGGGCACGGCCAGCGACAACCCCTTCAGCGTCCGCGCCCTCGCGCACATCATCGCCGGCCACGAGCTGCACCACGTCGAAATTCTCAGGACGAAATACTTGTAAGCCGCGGCGGTCGGTGCGGAGAGATTGATGGGAGAGACGCCACAACCCGGAGGCCCGCAGGACGACGCCCCGCCGCCGCGGCCTGACTCCGAAGCCCCGCTCGTCGCCGTCGTCATGGGCAGCACGTCGGACTGGGAGACGATGCGGCACGCGGCCGGCGTGCTGAAGGATTTCGGCGTCGCGCACGAGTGCTTGGTCGTCTCGGCGCACCGCACGCCCGAGTGGATGTCGGAGTTCGCGCGCGGGGCCGAGGCGCGCGGCCTCGAAGTCATCATCGCGGGCGCGGGCGGCGCGGCGCACCTGCCCGGCATGGTCGCGGCGCAGACCGCCGTCCCCGTCCTCGGCGTCCCCGTCGAGAGCCGCGTGCTGCGCGGCGTGGACTCTCTGCTCTCCATCGTGCAGATGCCGGCGGGCGTCCCCGTCGGCACGCTCGCCATCGGGCAGGCCGGGGCCACCAACGCCGGCCTGCTCGCCGTCGCCGTCCTCGCCAACTCGCGCCCGCACCTGCGCGCGCGCCTCAACGAGTTCCGCCGCGAGCAGACGCGCAAAGTCCGCGAGGCCGTCCTGCCCACATGAAACCAGTCCTCCCGGGAGCGACCATCGGCGTCCTCGGCAGCGGCCAGCTCGGCCGCATGTTCGCCATCGCCGCGCGCCGCATGGGCTACCGCGTCCACACCTTCTCGCCCGACTCCGACACGCCCACCGGGCAGGTCTCCGACCGCGAGTACGACCACGCCTACGACGACCTCGACGCCGTCCGCGAGTTCGCGCGCGGCGTCTCGGTCGTGACCTTCGAGTTCGAGAACGTGCCGGCCGAGTCGGTCGAGGCGGCGGCCGCGCTCGCGCCCGTGCGCCCCTCGGGCGCCGTGCTCTACACGACGCAGAACCGCTTGCGCGAAAAGAGCTTCCTCGCGCGCGGCGGCTTCCCCGTCGCGCCCTTCCGCCACGTCGCGCGGCCCGAAGATTTGCCCGCGGCGCTCGAAGAGGTTGGCTTCCCGGCCGTGCTCAAGACGGCCGGTTTCGGCTACGACGGCAAGGGCCAGTCGAAGATAAATTCGGAGGCCGACGTGGGAGGCGCGCTCGCGGCGCTCGGCGGGCGCGAGGCCGTCGTCGAGGCCTTCGTGGACTTCGAGCGCGAGGTGTCGGTCGTCGCGGCGCGGGGCCAGCGCGGCGAGTTTCGCCACTACGGCGTCGTCGAGAACGCGCACCGCCGCCACATCCTCGACCTCTCGGTCGCGCCCGCCGCGGTCGCCGACGAGACGGCGCGCGAGGCCGTCGAGATCGCGCGCGCCGTGCTCGAAGACTTGGACGTGGTCGGGGTGACGTGCGTCGAGTTCTTCGTGACGCGCGACGGCCGCCTCCTCGTCAACGAACTCGCGCCGCGGCCGCACAACTCGGGCCACCTCACCTTCGACGCCTGCGTGACGAGCCAGTTCGAGCAGCAGTTGCGCGCCGTCTGCAACCTGCCGCTCGGCGCGACCGACCTGCTGCGGCCGGCCGCGATGACGAACCTCCTCGGCGACCTCTGGCAGTCGGGCGAGCCGGACTGGCGCGCGGCCGCCTCCTTCCCCAACGTCAAGCTCCACCTCTACGGCAAGACCGAGCCGCGCCCCGGCCGCAAGATGGGCCACCTCACGGCGCTCGCCGAGACGCCCGCCGAGGCGACCCGCACGGCGCTCGCCGCGCGCGAAGCGCTGAGGCCGAAAAAAGCTTCGGGTTGAAGGCGACAGACGCAAGCCCGGCCGCGGGGGGGGGCGTCGAAGGTTGCCGTAACCTTAAACGCCGCCTCACGGCCGGGCTTCCGTTCTTAACTCGAAACTCGAAACTTTTAGAAGGGCCAGCCGCCGATGATGTCGCCGATGCGATCACGCGTGCCGCGCGTGTCGCGGCCGCCGCCGCCCGCGTTGCTGGCGCGGATGATGGTCGCCGCGTCCACGAGCGAGCGCAGGGGGACTTCGCCGGAGAAGCTCTGGTCGAAGCGCCGCTCGGTGATGAAGAGCGGGAGCGTGAAGCCGGTGTCGAGGTCGTACTGCACGCGGCCGCGGTTGCGGAAGGCCGACCAGACCGCGCCCGGGATCGAGCGCAGGTGGACGGTGACGGGCAGGTTGACGCGCTCGGCGCGCCGGCCGCCCACGCGCAGTTCGCCGTCGTGGACGCCCTCGATGGTCTCCTGCCCGTTCAGGCGCAGGTTGTAGCCGAAGTCGCGGAGCGTGACCGGCAGCAGGCCGTTCGACACGTCCAGCCCGAGCGTGAGCCGCGCCGTCTGGTCGCGGAAGTCCACGGATTCGAGCGTCAGCTCGCCGACCTTGAACTTGACGAGCTGTCCGCCCAGACGCTCGACCGGGATGCGCTGCGCCTCGGCGCTCGACGCCACGGCGCAGACGAACAGCGCCGCCGCCAAGACCCTGCCCGCGAGACCGAAATTCACGAAAAATCTCCTCATCGTCCTGCTCCCTCCAAAACCGCTTCGGACTGAATGCGCGGCCGCTTGAGGCGCGGCGCCGGAAGGGTTCAGGATAACAACTGCCGTGCCGCGCGCGGGGCCGCCGAAAGCCGCGAATCGGCGCGCCCCGCGGGAACTTACGCCCCCGGCGCGACACGAAAACGTCGCCCGCGGACGTGAATGGTGTGAGGCCGGCCGGGGCGGGCTTGCTTCGCCGCGGGCGACGTTGGAGAATGAAGCAACCCGTCCGCGTCGTGGCGATGCTCTCGAACCTGACAATCGAACTCTTCGGAGAACCGTCGATGATTTTGCGCGCCCTCCTC
The DNA here is from genome assembly GCA_035563275.1 of Pyrinomonadaceae bacterium. Taxonomy (GTDB): domain Bacteria; phylum Acidobacteriota; class Blastocatellia; order Pyrinomonadales; family Pyrinomonadaceae; genus QHXN01. Next base: position 18 of record DATMVI010000322.1, on the reverse strand, counting down.
GTCCTCTTTTTCGTCGCG
>DATMVI010000321.1:0-3419 GCA_035563275.1 Pyrinomonadaceae bacterium | reverse complement strand
GAGCGCCGGAAGGTCAGCTCGGACTGCGGGTCTGCGAAGCCGCCGACGGTGGACTCCGTCTCGCCCTCCTCGCGGACGAAGGAGGCGTACTCCGCCTTGCGCCCCTCGCGCACGGCCGCGCCGAGGCCGGGGTCTGTGTGGCTCGTGAAGTAGAGGAAGGGCGCGCGCTCGCCCCACTCCTGCCCCATGAAGAGCATCGGCACGTTGGGCGCGGCGAAGAGGAGGGCGGCCGCCAGCTTGTGCTGCTCGGTGTCGAGCAGCCGCGAGAGGCGGTCGCCCCAGTAGCCGTTGGCGATCTGGTCGTGGTTCTGGATGCAGACGACGAACTGCTCGCCGGGCTGTTCGACGGAGGGCGTGCCGTGGCGGCGGCGGCGGAAGGCGGAGCGCCGGCCGTCGTAGACGAAACCTTCCCTGACGGACTTGGCGAGGTCTGCGAGGCGGCCGAAGTCCGCGAAGTAGCCGCGCTCGGTCCGGGTCAGGTAAGCGTGAAGTGAGTGGTGGAAGTCGTCGCTCCACTGCGCGTCGAGGCCCCAGCCGCCGCGCCCCGCGGGGTTGATGACGCGCACGTCGTTGAGGTCGCTCTCGGCGATGGTGTAGGCGGGGCGGCCCAGCGCGCGGGCCTCGCGGCGGAAGGCGGCGGCCAGCTCGGCGAGCAGGTGCGTGGGGCTCGAATCGAAGATGGCGTGGACGGCGTCGAGCCGCAAAGCGTCCACGTGGTACTCGGCGAGCCAGTAGAGCGCGTTGTCGATGAAGTGGCGGCGGACGCCGTCGGAGTCCGCGCCGTCGAAGTTGAGCGCGTCGCCCCACGGCGACTTGTAGGTCTGGCTGAAGATGGGCGCGTACTCGCCGAGGTAGTTGCCCTCGGGGCCGAGGTGGTTGTAGACCACGTCGAGGACGAAGGCGAGGCCCTCGCGGTGGCACGCGTCGATCAGCCTCTTCAGACCTTCGGGGCCGCCGTAGGTTGACTGCGGCGCGTAGAGGTGCGCGCCGTCGTAACCCCAGTTGCGCGCGCCGGGGAACTCCGCGACCGGCATCAGCTCGACGGCCGTGACGCCGAGCGACTTGAGGTGCGCGAGCTTCGGGATGATCGACTCGAACGTGCCCTCGGGCGTGAACGTGCCGGTGTGCAGCTCGTAGATGACGTAGTCTTTGAGTTGCAGGCCGCGCCAGTCGCCGTCCGTCCAGCGGAACGCTTCGGGGTCGACGACGCGCGAGGGGCCGTGGACTCCGCCGGGCTGGAAGCGCGAGACCGGGTCGGGCCGCTCGCGCTCGCCGTCGAGCAGGTAGAAGTAGTCGGCGCCCGCGCCGACGCCTTCGACGCGCGCCTCGAAAACGTCGTCCCCGCCGCGCTCCATCGAGACGGTCTGCGGCCGGCCGCCGACGAGCTTGACGGCCACCGTCTCGGCGAGCGGCGACCACACGCGGAAGAGCGTGCTCCCGTCAGGCTGCGGGCGCGCGCCGAACTGAAGCTGCCAGCGAGAGTCTTGAGACTCGCTTTGGGGAGAGTTCATGAAAGCCCCCTTGCTCTGAAACTGAGAGTGAGTTCGCCGCGCCGCGTGGCGTCGTCCGCCTTCAGCCCGTCACGCGCTCAAGCAGCGCGACGGGCATGGGCGAGAGCACTTCCGAGAGCCGCAGCGTTTTCTCGCCGCCGCGCGTGTCGAACTCTCTGCCGGTGAAGAGGTCGCGCCAGCGCGAGCCGGCGAGCTGGTCGCCGGGCGCGAGCGCGGCGTCGCCCCACGCCTCGGCGCCGAGCCGCAGAGGCCCCTCGCGCCCGACGCCGAGGCGCGTGAAGAAGCGGCCGGCGACGACCACGGCCTCCTCGTCGCCCGCTTTGCGCGCGAAGGCCACGACGTTGTCGGCGCGGCGGCCCGCGGCTTCGAGCGGCACGTAGCTGCCGCGGGCGAACAGCTCGCGCCGCGCCCTGCGGAAGTGGAGCGCGCGCGCCGTCACGTAGAGCTTGACGCGGCCGTCGTCGGGCCGCGCGAGAAGATCGTCGACGAGCGCGGCGCGGTCGCCGTCGTTCACATCCCTCAAGGTGTTGAGGAGCGCGCGGCGGTGTTCGTAATCGACGGGCCGGCGGTTGTCGGGGTCTACGAGCGTGAAGCTCCACAACTCCGTGCCCTGATAGAAATCAGGGACGCCGGGCGAGGCGATCTTGAGGAGCGTCTGCGAGAGCGAGTTGAGCATCCCGCAGCGCGACGTGACGCGCTGGAACCGGTCGAAGTCGCGCAGGAACTGTTCGCTCCGGGCCGGGTCGAGGGCGGCGGCGACGAACTCGCCGACGGCCTGCTCGTAAGCCTCGTCCGGGTTGATCCAGCTCGTGCGCAGCTTGGCCTCCTTGAGCGCCTTGCGCATGTACTCCTGAAGGCGCGAGACGTAAGGCGCGCGCGTCTCTTCGTCCAGAGGCGCGAGCGGCCAAGTGCCGACGAGCGTCTGGTAGAACAGGTATTCCTCGTTGGCGTCGGGCGCTTGCGCGCCCTCGAAGCGCGACTTCTTCCCGCGGTTCATGTCGCGCCAGAGGTGTATGGCCTGATTCCACTCCTCGGGCATTTCGGAGAGGACGTTGATGCGCGCGCGCGTGTCCTCGCCGCGCTTGGTGTCGTGCGTCGCGGTGGCCGAGAGCGCGTGCGGCCATGACTCCCGCCGCTCCTGATTGCGCTCGTGGAAGCGCGCGACGGGGATGCCGATGATGGCCGGCTCGCCGCCGACCTCGTTGAGCGACGCGAGCGGGTGGAAGCGGTAGAAGGCCGTGTCTTCGAGACCTTTGGCCGTGACCGGGCTGGTGAGCTGCTGGAAGCGCAGCACGAAGTCGCGGCGCGCGGCGCGCTCCGCCGGGCGCGTGCCCCTCGGGTCTTCGAGCAGCAGGAGCGAGCCGATGAAGTCGAAGATCGAGGGGTCTTGCGCGGGGTTGCGGCGCTTGGCGGCGCGCACGGCGGCGTTGATGTGGAGCCGGTCGTCGGGCGAGACCGACTCGTGGCTGCGCCGGATGTAGCTGCGGTAGACGGGGAAGCAGGCGATCACCTCGCCGAGCGCGTGCTGAAGGCTGTTGAGCGTGAAGTCGCGCGAGAAGCGGTGCTGCTCGGAGATGCGCGCGAGGCGGCGCGCGAGCACGTGCAGCTCGCTCGACATGGCCGCGTGGAGGATGAGCTTCTTGCACTCGTAGAGCAGGTCGGAGAAGCGCGTCGCGAAGCCGGTGAAGTCGCGGTACAGCCCGCCGAGCGCCTGCGCGTTCGAGTGATCGACGAAGACGCCGCCGAGGACGTTCAGAAACTCGTAGCCGGTCGTCCCGTGGACGGGCCACTCGCGCCTGAGCTGCTCGTCGTGGCCGAGAATCTTTTCGACGACGACGTAGCAGGCCAGCCCGCCTTCCGCTTCCCCGCCCCCCGCGGCCGCCTCCCCGCCGTCGGGCGCTTCGCCGC
>DATMVI010000320.1:0-4855 GCA_035563275.1 Pyrinomonadaceae bacterium | reverse complement strand
GCCCGCGCGCTCGAAGAGGAGCGCGACGTACTGCTCGTCGTCGAGCCGCGCGTGCGCCTCGCGGAAGTCGGGCCGCCGAGCGCGCTCGGCGACGAACTCGCGGAACCTCCGCTCCGGCTTGTCCCATTCGCCCCTGCCGGGGACGAGGCCGCGGCCGACCTCGCGCGCGTCGCGCATGAACTCCTCGTAGCGCGGCATGCGGCCCGTCGCGGCGAGGTGGAGCAGGAAGAGTTTCCGGCTCAGCGGCAGGTAGGCCCCGACGAGGTGCGCCGTGTCGTCTTCGAGCAGCGTCGTCCAGTCGCGCTCGTCGACGGTGAACGGGAGCGGGGCCTCGGCGCGCGCCCCCGGCTCGGTCTTGACGACGGCGTAGAGGTCGTCGCGCCCGTCGAAGCGGTTGACGAAGCGGAGGCGGCCCGAGGCGACGGCCCCGGCGAGGAAGGCTTCGTAGCCGGCGCGCTGTTCGGGGCCGAGGGCCGCGTTGTGGATGACGAGGTAGGAGGCGGGGATCGCTTCGAGGAGGTCGAGGAAGGGCGGGCGCAGCGCGCCGTCGCGCGTCGCGCGGTTGATCTGATCCGTGAGCGGCGAGATGAAGCTGGCCGTGGCGTTGACGAGCGGGCGCCCGTGGTCGGCCGCGCGCAGCATGTAGCGGTGGCGCGCCGCCCCCGCCTCCGAGGGCAGCTCGACCAGCCCGCCCCGCATCGGCGTCTGCTTCAGCCGCAGCGTCACGGCGTCCGGCTCGACCTCGCCGCGCACGAAGCGCAGCGGGAAGGCCCGCAACTCGGCCAGCAGCGCGGCGCAGACGAGGGCGAAGAAAAGTAGGTTTCGGGTTTCGAGTTTAGAACCGGAAACGTGGGCGGTCGCGCGCGGGTTGAGTTCGGTTAACGTCGGCCCGCCCGCCGCCCCGCGCGGCTCGGCTCCGTCTTTGACTCGGAGCCTGCCCGCGACGGCGGCCGCGCCCGCGCCCGCCAGCAGCGACAGCCCGACGTAGCAGACCATCGCCCAGCGCGAGGGGAAGCGGAGGCTCTGGAACAGCAGCACGTGCTCGTGCAGCCAGAGGTTGAGGAAGAAGTTGGCGCCGAGCGAAGAGACGAAGCCCCAGCCCGCCCAGACGAGGCCGACGACCAACGCCTCCGGCCACCCCGCGCCGCCCCCTCCCCTGACGCGCCCGCGTCCGGAGCGCGCCGCGAGCGCGAGCCGCGCCGCGAGCAGCGCGACGATAACCACCAGCGCCAGCCGCGGCGTCTCGCCCCCCGTCCGCAGAAGCTGCACGCCGCCGACCGCCAACCGCACGTCCTTGTAGCCGACCGCCAGCACCCCGACGACCGCCACCAACACGATCAACGCTTCGAGCGCGACGGCGACGAAGTTTCGGGTCGCGAGTTTCGAGCCGCGAGTTGAAGGCGGGCCCCCAACCTGACCGCGGGCGGCAGCGCGCGCGTCGGCCTTAACGTCACTCGTGCCGCCCGCCGCCCGCGGCTCCGCTTCGTCTTTAACCCGAACCCCGGAACCCGCAACCCGGAACTTAAGGCGTAGCGCGGCGAGCGCGAGCAGGGGCGTGAGCAGTCCGGGGAAGAGCGGGTGGCCGCCCTCAAGGTGCGCGCCCATCCCGGCCCACAGCTTGTTGGGCGACGCGGCCGACGCCCAGTGGGCCAGCGTCGGCGAGTTGTGCGCGAACTCCCACGGCTGCCAGCGCAGCCCGTACATCTCCGACACCCAGTAGTAAGGCAGCAGGAAGGGCAGCAGCAGGAGCGAGGCGACGCCGAGCGAGACGCCGGCCCGCAGCCAGAAGGCGCGCTCGCGCAGCACCCGCGGCCCGCGCGCCGCCAGCGCCGCGGCCGTCAGCCCCAGCGGGATGAGCGCCATGATGAACCACGTCAGGCACGTCAGCGCGTTCATCAGAAACGCCGCGCCGAGCCACGCCGCGCGGCCCCAACTCCTCCGGCGCATGAAGAGCACCAGCGCCTCGGCGACGAGCGGCAGCCACCCGGCGAAGAGGTAGTGCAGGTGCGCCAGCACGTGGAAGCGGTACGGGACGAAGGCGAAGGCCACGCCCGAGACCCACCCGGCCGCCGCCGACCCCGTCAGCGTCCGCGACAGGCGGAACATGCCGTAGCCGCTGAAGGCGAAGCCGAGGAAGGTGGCGACGCTGTGGACGGTGAGCGGGCGCGCGCCGGCGGCGAAGGCCGGGAAGAAGAGCAGCGCGATGCCGTAGTCGTTCTCGCTGAAGGCGAGCGTGTACCGGTATGGGTAGAAGACGTTGGCGTGGAAGAGCCGCAGCGGGTCTCGGAAGGTCTGGTGGTAGTCCCACCAGAGCGACCACGCGATCATGTAAGGGTCGCCGGGGTCGGCCACGGCGTCGCGCAGGTTGAGCGCCCACGGCCACGTCATCAGCGCCGTCAGCGCGACGAAGCCGAGGAAGACGAGCGCCTCGCGCGCGGGCGGCGCGAGGCGCGGGCGGCCCGCCGCCCCCGGCCCTTCGCGCCCGCCCTCATCCGCGGCGTGGGCGACGGGTGCTGCTGGCATTTTCACGCACGAAATGTTAGGTTCTGCTCTTCTCTCGGGCCGGCTTCGGCGCGCCCTAACGCCGCCCGGAGTCGGGCATTGTGGGCGCCCCGCTGGCCGAAGTCAAGAAGGCCCGTCCCGTAACCTTTTCAGCCGACATGTACAAGAGCCGCCGCATCGGCGTGGTCATCCCTGCCTACAACGAGGAGCGCCTCGTCGGCCGCGTCATCCGCGACGTGCCCGACTTCGTCGACCACATCATCGCCGTGGACGACTGTAGCCGGGACGGCACGCCGGCCGCCATCGGGGCGTGCGCCGACGCGCGCCTCGTCAGCCTACGCACCGCGTCGAATCAGGGCGTCGGCGGCGCGACCATGACCGGCTACCGCAGGGCGCTCGAACTCGGCTGCGACGTGGTGGTGAAGATGGACGGCGACGGGCAGATGTCGGCGGAGCACCTGCCGCTGCTGCTCGACGCCGTCGTCGAGCAGGGCTACGACTACGCCAAGGGCAACCGCTTCCTCGCGGGCGAGTCGCTGGCGCGGATGCCGCGCCACCGGCTCGTCGGCAACGTCGTGCTCACCTTCATCAACAAGCTCGCCTCCGGCTACTGGCACGTCTTCGACCCGCAGAACGGCTACACGGCGATCACGGCCGAGGCGCTCGGCCGCCTCGACTTCGGCCCCATCAACCGCCGCTACTTCTTCGAGAACGACATGCTCATCGCCCTCAACTTTCACAACGCGCGCGTGCGCGACGTGCCCATCCCGAGCCGCTACGGCGACGAGCGGTCGAAGCTCAACCCGTTCCGCGCGGGCGTCACCTTCCCCCTGCTCTTCGTCCCGCGCTTCTGGCGGCGCATCTATCAGAAGTACGTGCTGCGCGACTTCTCGCCCATCGCGCTCTTCCTCTTCGCGGGGCTGCTGCTCTTCGGCTGGGGCACGCTCTTCGGCCTCTACCACTGGGCCAAGAGCGAGCTGACGGGGCGCGCGACGCCGACCGGCACGATCATGCTCGCCGTGCTCCCGCTCATCCTCGGCTTCCAGCTCATCCTCGAAGCCGTCGTCCTCGACATCCGCGAGACGCCGAAGTGACCGGGCCGCCGCGGTTGACATTGAAGGCAGTAGACAGTAGACAGTAGTCAGTAGTCAGTAGACAGTAGCGCTCCGCGTTATCGTCGCCGACGCTGACAACTTAACGATTCGACGGCGACCTCCTTCTACTGTCTACTGTCTACTGTCTACTCTCTTTTTTATTGCCGCGCGTTGCAATGTCGAGAATGTCGAGTGACGAGGCGAGCACGGGGCCGCGCGTCGCGATCCTGATTCCCTGCTACAACGAGGAGGTCACGGTCGCGCGCGTGGTCGGACAGTTCCGGGCCGAACTGCCCGGCGCGTCCGTCTACGTCTACGACAACAACTCGACCGACGGCACGGCCGACGAGGCCGCGCGCGCCGGGGCCGTCGTCCGCCGCGAGCGCCGGCAGGGCAAGGGCTTCGTCGTGCAGACGATGTTCCGCGAGGTGGACGCGGACCTCTACGTGATGGTTGACGGCGATGGAACCTACCCGGCCGAGGCCGTCCACCGCCTGCTCGCGCCCGTCCGCGAAGGCCGCGCCGACATGTCGGTCGGCTCGCGCCTGCACGCCGAATCCCAGAGCGAGTTCCGGCACCTCAACCGCTGGGGCAACCGGCTCGTCCTCGCCGTCCTCAACTCGGTCTTCCGCGTGCGGCTGACCGACATCCTCTCGGGCTACCGCGCCTTCAGCCGCCAGTTCGTCAAGAGCCTGCCGCTCTTCGGCGGCGGCTTCGAGGTCGAGACCGAGCTGACGATCAAGGCCGTGGCGCGCGGCCGCCGCATCGTCGAGGTTCCGGTCGGGTTAGTCCACCGGCCCGAAGGCAGCCACTCGAAGATTCGCTTCTTCCGCGACGGCCTGCTCATCCTCAACACGATCCTCGCGCTCTTCCGCGACTACAAGCCCCTCACCTTCTTCGGCGGCGCGGGGCTGTTGCTGACGCTCGTCGCGCTCGCGCCCGGCCTCGTCGCCGCCTTCGGCCTGACCGGGGCCGGGAGCGCGCCGCGCCTGCTCGCGGCCGTCCTCGCCGTCGGGCTCGTCCTGTGCGGCCTGCTCTCCATCACCGCCGGCCTCATCCTCCACTCCATCGCGCGCCGCTCGCAGGAGTTCGAGTACCAGATGCTCGTCCTCGCCAACGAGCTGCGCGCCGACCGCCGCGACGGCCGAGGCGAGGCGGCGGCCGCCGGCGCGCGGGGCGCTGGGCTTGAGGCGGAAGAGTCCGGCGGGGCCGGCTTGGTCGCGCCGGGCGCGGGGCGCGACGCGGGAGTCTTGCGGGCC
>DATMVI010000319.1:0-13124 GCA_035563275.1 Pyrinomonadaceae bacterium | reverse complement strand
CGGCCTCTGACGCGCCTGCCTTTGACGGCGCGCGAGGAGCGCTTCGGCGGCGACTTCCCCGGCCACGTCGCGCGGTTCACCGACGGGCGGCGCGAAGTGGTCGTCCGCTTCGTCACGGGCGCGACGCGCAGGCTGCACCCGGCGTCGGACTGCTTCGCCGGAACCGGCTACCGCGTCCGCCCGCTGCCCCTCGCGGTTGACGGCGACGGCGCGAGCTGGGGCGCCTTCACCGCCGAGCGCGAAGGCGAGCGGTTCCGCGTGCGCGAAAGAATCTACGCGGAGGGCGGGGGGAGTTGGGCGGACGTGTCGGCGTGGTACTGGGCCGCGGCCGGCGGCGGCAGTCGCGGGCCGTGGTGGGCCGTGACGGTCGCCGAGAGGGAGGGCGGGCGGTGAGCCGCGCGGGTCTGAGCAGGAGCGTTTAGCCGCCCGCGCGCGCGCCCCGCCGCAGTCAACGGGAGACGGCGGCGGGGCGCGGGTTCGGGCTTCGGCTCGGCCGCCGGGTTGCCGGGCTCAGGCGCCGGCCATGTCGGCCTCGCTCATGTCGAAGTTGGCGGAGACCTTCTGCACGTCGTCGTGGTCTTCGAGCGCCTCCATGAGCTTGAGCATCTGCTTGGCCTCGGCGCCTTCGAGCCGCTTGTACTCCTTCGGCACCATCTCGACCTCGGCCACCTGCGGCTCGACGCCCGCGCGCTTGACGGCTTCGAGGACGGCGTCGAACCCCTCGGGCGAGGTGATGATCTCGAAGTTGTCCTCGTCGTCGCGCAGGTCTTCGGCCCCGGCCTCGGTGACGACCTCGAAGAGCTCCTCCTCGGGCTTGGCCTCTTTGGGCACGACGATGTAGCCCTTCTTCTCGAACATCCAGTTGACGGCGCCGGCCGTGCCGAGGTTGCCGCCGTTCTTCGAGAAGATGTGTCGTATCTCGGCCACCGTCCGGTTGCGGTTGTCGGTCATCGAATCGACCATCACGGCGACGCCGCCCGGCCCGTAGCCCTCGTAGGTGATCTCCTCGTAAGAGACGCCCTCCTCCTCGCCCGTGCCGCGGCGGATGGCGCGGGCGATGGTGTCGTTGGGCATGTTCGCGCCCTTCGCGTCGGAGACGGCCTTGCGGAGGCGCGCGTTGGCGTCCGGGTCGCCGCCGCCGGTGCGCGCCGCGACCGTGATCTCCTTAATCAGCTTGGTGAAGATTTTGCCGCGCTTGGCGTCGAGCGCGCCCTTCTTGTGCTTGATGGTGTGCCACTTGGAGTGTCCCGACATCTTCGACGAGTTCCTTATGAAAGTTTGGTTGGTGCGGAAGCGGGCGCGACTATATCACAACCTTACGGGCCGTTTCACCCGCGCCCGGCCGCGCCGCGCGAGGGCACGCGCGGCCCGCGCGCCGACGAAACGCCCCGCGCCTCGGGGGTTCTGCTCCCCGCCCCCGCCGGGGCGCGGGGTCAGTTGTAATTCACCTTTTCGATCAGCGCGTCGAAGACCTCGGCGAACGGCCCCTCCCGGCTCAAGTCCTCCGGCTTATACCTTTTAATGTCGTTGACGTACGGCGCCCCGGCGTCGCCGTACGGCACCGCCGGGAAGGTTTTATTGTTCTCAAGGTTGTACAGGTAGACGATGCTCGTCTTCGATTCGCCCGACATCTGTTTCACGTAATGAAACACGGGGGGGTATAGGCCGCGCGTCCACCTCCACAGGAGACTGCCGACCAGACAGACGATGCCGCCCGGAGACGGCTCGTGCACCTGAAAGTCGGCGTCGAAGTAGCGGAACCCTTTCGTGTCCGTCAGGAGGAAGGAGAGAAGGTTGCCGTCCGGGTGCACCCCGCACAGACTGCCGTCGACCGCCCCGTCGTAGTAGACGAGCCGCTGCCGGTAGGTGGAGCGACTGAGGACGTGCTCGCGGTGGTACTCTTCGGGGATGTTAAGGTTGTGCCGGAGTATCTCCATCACCACCTCGATGACCCGGTTCATCACCCTGTTGTTCTGCTCGACCGCGCGCACGAGTTCGTCCGACGCGCGCAGGATGTCCATCCCCTTGAGCAGGCTTTCGGGGTCTCCGTCGCACACCCCCACCTGCCCGGAGATGTAAGAAAAGTTGACGAGGGGCTGATCGAACTCGTTGATGATGCAGAACGACCTCCGCTTGACCGGCCGGCCGTCGATGCCGACGAAGCCCTCGTCAACCTCCACCCGGCTCAGCGCGTCCCGCACCAGAGCGATGTTCTGGCGAACCTGCTCTTCGTCCACCCCCCCGCGCCCGTAGTCGGTGATGTAGAGGGCCTCCCCGGCCATGAACCCGCGGTGAACCGCCTCCGCCATCCGCGCCCTCTCGTCCGGGGGGGCGCTCTCGTAACGCGACAATGAAAAGCGGATCATCAATCACCTCCGGGCCTGACGAATCGAACTCCCCCGCGGGCCGGCCGCGATTTTACCGGACGCCCCGGCAGAACTCCGCAATATTTTGCGGCCCTCAAAGCCCCCGCGCCAGCCGCCGCACCTGCTCGGCGGTCGCGCCGCGGGCGCGGACGAGTTTGGACTTGGAGGCGCGGCCGGACGCTACCTCGACGGCGCTCTTCGGCAGTCCGAGGGCGCGCGCGAGGAAGCGCGTCAGCTCCTCGTTGGCCGCGCCCTCGACGGGCGGCGCGGCCACGCGCACCTTGAGCGCGCCTTCGTGCTCGCCCGCCACGGCCGTCCGCGAGGCGCGCGGCGCGACGCGCACGCGGAACGTCACCGCCCCCTCGCCCTCGGCGCACTCGACCACGCGCGGCCCCCTTCAGCCGACGAAGGCCAGCGGCCAGTTGCGCAGGAGCGTCACGGCGACGGCCGCCTGAAAGAGCCAGATGAGGATGAAGGCCACGATGGGCGAGATGTCGATCATGCCGAGCGGCGGGATCATCTGCCGCAGCGGCAGGAGCAGGGGGTCGGTGGCGCGCACGAGCAGGCGCATCACGCGGTTGCCGTAAGAGACGCGCCCCCACGAGAAGATGATGCGGATGAAGATGAGCAGGCTGTAGACCGACAGCAGCCCGTAGAGCAGGTAGCCGAGGAAGGCGACCACGCCGCCGGGCCGCCCGCTCGTCAGGCTGACGACGACGCCCGCCACGGTGTTGAGCACGCCGGCCGCGAGCATCTGCGCGAAGTAGCCGACGAGGATCGTCAGCAGGATGGTGACGAGCGGCGCGCCGTTGGGCGAGATGCCGAAGCCCATCAGCGCGCGCCGGACGGGGTTGACGAACGGGTCGGTCAGGCGGCGCACGAGGATGACGGGCCGGCTGAACGGGTTGAGGTCGGCGTAGTTGAGGATGAAGCGCACCAGCATCAGCACGATCATCGCGACGATGGCGGCCACGATGACGTACCACACGAACTGGAAGATCGCGGCGACGACCGCCACCCCGCGGGCCGCGGGCCCCTGCTCGACCCTGATGAGAGTCTGGATGAAACCGATCAAGCTCGTCTCCTTACGCGGCGCTTCAGCCGCCGGCCCCGCGCGGCCCCCTCTCGCCGAAGATCGCCGTCCCCACCCGCACCATCGTCGCCCCCTCGGCGACGGCCTCCTCGAAGTCGTGGCTCATGCCCATCGACAGCTCGCCCGCGCCCGCGCCGAAGAGTCCGCGCCCGCGCCACTCGTCGCGCAGTTCGCGCAGACGCCGGAAGTAGGGCCGCACGCGCGCCGCGTCCTCGAAGAACGGCGGCAGCGTCATCAGCCCCACGCAGCGCACGCGCGCGCACGACGCGAGCGCCTCGGCCAGCGCGGGCAGTTCCCCCTCGCGCGCGCCACTCTTGGTCGCCTCGCCCGCGAGGTCGAGCTGCGCGAGCACGTCCAAGCGCCCGCGCCCCTCCTCCTCGCAGAGCCGTTCGAGCCTCGCGGCCAGCGCCGCCGAGTCCACCGTGTGGACGAGGTCGAAGAATTTGACGGCCCGCCGCGCCTTGTTCGATTGCAGGTGGCCGATGAGGTGCCAGCGCACGCGCGCGCCGGCCCGCTTCAGCTCCTCGAACTTGGCCTCGGCCTCCTGCACGCGGTTCTCGCCGAAGTCGGTCGCGCCGGCCGCGGCCGCGGCGAGCAGCAGCGGCGGCGGGTGCGTCTTCGTCACGGCGATGAGCGTGACCTCTTCGGGTCGCCGCCCGGCGCGCCGCGCCGCGTCGGCGACGCGACGCCGCACGCCTTCGAGCCGCGCGCCCAAAGCCTCCGTGTCTGTCGCCGCTTCGGCCTTCATCGTCTCGGTCTGTGGCAATCCGCCGAGACTATAACAAGCGCCCTCGCGCGCCCGCAACCGAAGCCCCGGACGCCCCGCGCGGCCGCACCAAACGGTACGGCGCGACACTTTATCGTGTACGCCCGCGGCGCCCGCGCCGTTTCAGCGCAGTTTTTTGCCGGGCTTCGGCGCGCGCGCCCCGTGGCACGCCCCTTGTCAGCTCGGGCCGGCTGACGCGGTTGCTCTAAGAACGAAATACCCCCATGACGGGCGGCTGAAAGTGAGGATCAAACGGATGAGAAGCGATAACCACGGGCTGCTGAAGAGGTCGGTTCTGTTCGGGCTGGCGCTCATACTGGCGCTGCCGGCCTTCGCCCTCGCGCAGGGGCGCGGGCGCGGGCGGGGCAAGCCGAGCGAAGTCTTCGTCAACGGCCACGACGCCCGCGACGGGCGCACCGACGGCCGCGGCCCGCAGCGCCGTCGCGACCGCGACGACGATTACTACGACCAAGGCCGCCGCGACAACGACGACTACTGGCGGCGCAACCGTAACCGCCGCCGGCGCGACCGCGACGGCCGCCGCCGCGATGACGACGGCTACTACGGCAACTCGAATCACCTCCGGCAGACGGCCCTCAACGCCGGCTACAACGAAGGCATCAAGGAAGGCCGGCGCGACCGCGACCGCGGCGACCGCTACGACTACCGCGACGAGGAGGACTACCGGAACGCGAACACCGACTACAACTCGCGTCTCGGCGACCGCTCGACCTACCAGCGCTACTTCCGTCAGGGCTTCGCCAACGGCTACCGCGACGGCTACCGCGGCTACTAAGAATCGGCCCGCGGCCGGGGCATCGTCGCCCGGCCGCGGGGCATCAAAAGAGCGAACGAGGGGGGTGGCCCAAGCCTTCGGGCTTGGGCCTTTTACGTGCGGGCGGGGCGCGCTTGACACCCCCGCTCGCGCCTCCGTATATTGCTTTTCACCTTCTCTGCGCGGATGTGGCGGAATTGGTAGACGCGCTAGCCTCAGGAGCTAGTGGCCGCAAGGTCGTGGTGGTTCGAGTCCACTCATCCGCATCAGATCGAACGCCTACGGAAACTCTCTGGTCACTGCCGGGTATAAAAACCCGCGCTAAACTAGGGAGTTTTTCATGTCTACGCTTGAACCGCTCTACGCCCGACACCTCAAAGAAAGAGAGCAGCCCCGCCGGCTTCTCCCCTCGGACCGGCAGACTGTTCCGGCGTGGGCCGCTTGGCCTCTGTTTTAGTTGACGGCGTCGGAGGCGGCGTCGGGGAGGGGGGTGCCGTTGTTGTCGACGAGGATGATGGTGAGTTCCTGTTCGTCGGCGAGGCTGGAGTCGATGAGCGTCTGCACCCAGTAGCGGCCGGGCGCGGGGAAGCCGACGTTGAAGAAGAAGCTGATGTTGTTGGCGACGCCGCCGGGCACGATGTCGAAGGGCGCGGGGTCGGCGACGACGACCGGCTGGCGGCGCTCGGCGTCGAGGATACGCACCTCGGAGAGGTGGCGGCCCGACCCGCCGCGCCACTGGCTGACGATGGCGAACTTGATGAGCGTCACCGGGGCCTGCTGCACCATGATCTGGTGGAAGACCCCCATCAGCGAGAGCTTGTTGCCCACCTCCAGCCGCACGTCGTCGCAGAAGATGGTGTAGACCAGCACCGGCCTGTCCGTCGTTTGTGCGCTCATCCCAGTAACCCTTTCAGAGCTTCCTCGCCGTCGATGATGTGGAGGCCCAGTTCCCTCGCCTTGTCGAGCTTGGAGCCGGCCTCCTCGCCCGCGACGACGTAGTCGGTCTTCCTGCTGACCGAAGAGGTCACGCGGCCGCCGCGCGACTCGATGAGGGCGCGAGCCTCGTCGCGCGTCATGGTTTCGAGCTTGCCGGTGAGCACGAACAGCTTGCCGGCGAAAGCGCCGTCGCCGGCCGCGAGGTTCGCCCCGCCGGCCAGTTCCGTCCGCACCCCCGCCTCTTTCAGGCGCCCGCATAAATCGAGGTTGCCCGCGTCGTCGAACCAGTCGCGCACGGACTGCGCCACGGTCAGGCCGATCTCGGGGATGTCGTCAATCGCCTCGACCGCCGCCGACGACAGCCGGTCGAGCGAGCCGAAGCGGCGCGCGAGCAGCGCGGCCGTGCGCTCGCCGACGTGGCGGATGCCGAGGCCGTAGACGAGGTGCGGCAGGTCGCGCGACTTGCTGGCCTCGATCTGCGCGATGAGGTTCGAGGCCGACTTCTCGGCCTTGCGTTCGAGCGCGGCCACGTCGGCCTGCGTCAGCCGGTAGAGGTCGGCCACGTCGCGCACCATCTTCTTCTCGACGAGCTGCTCGGCCAGAGCCTCGCCCATCCCCTCGATCCGCATCGCGCGGCGCGAGGCGAAGTGGAGGAGGCGCGCCTTCAACTGCGCCGGGCAGTCGGCCGCCACGCAGCGCGAGACGACCTCGCCCTCGGGCCTTGAGACGACGCCGCCGCAGACCGGGCACGAGGTCGGGAAGGTGTACTTCTTCTCCCCGCCCGTGCGCCGCGACTCGACCACCTTCAAGACCTTCGGGATGATCTCGCCGCTCTTCTCGATCAAGACCCAGTCGCCCAACTTCACGCCGAGCCGCCCGATCTCGTCCTCGTTGTGCAGGGTCGCGCGCGCCACCGTGGTGCCGGCGAGCAGCACCGGCGTCAGGTTGGCGACCGGCGTGAGCGCGCCCGTGCGGCCGACCTGCACGACGATGGACTCGACCTGCGTCGTCGCCTGCCGCGCCGGGTACTTGTAGGCGATGGCCCAGCGCGGCGCTTTGGCCGTCGCGCCGAACTCCTCTTGCAGGGCCGTCGAGTTGACCTTGACGACGACGCCGTCGATCTCGTATTCGAGCCGGTCGCGCTCGGCCTCCATGCGGTTGCAGAACCCGATGACGCCCTCGATGTCCGCGCAGCGCTCGCGGTGCGGGTTGACGCTGAAGCCGGCCGCGGCGAGCCATTCGAGCGCGTCCCAGTGCGTGTCGAAGGCCTTGCGGTCGCCGCGCAGCGCGTCGTAGGCGAAGAGGTCGAGGCGGCGGCGCGAGACGATCTTCGAGTCGAGCTGGCGGATGGTGCCGGCAGCGGCGTTGCGCGGGTTGGCGAAGCGCGGCTCGTCCGCCTCCTCGCGCTCGAGGTTGATGCGCTCGAAAGCCCTGCGCGAGAGGTAAGCCTCGCCGCGCACCTCGACCTCCGTGATCTGCCCGCCCTTCAATTTCAGAGGGACGCTGCGGATGGTGCGGACGTTCTGCGTCACGTCCTCGCCGACGCGCCCGTCGCCGCGCGTCACCCCGCGCGCGAGCACGCCCCCCTCGTAGTGGAGCGAGACGGAGAGCCCGTCGATCTTCAGCTCGGCGACGTACTCGAAGGCGCGCCCGTCGGCGAGCCTGCGGCAGCGCTCGTCGAAGGCGCGCAGGTCTTCGAGGTTGTAGCTGTTGTCGAGCGACAACATCGGCCGCCGGTGGACGTACTCGGGGAAGCCCTCGGCGGGCCGCCCCCCGACGCGCACCGTCGGGCTGTCCGGCGTACGCAGCCCCGGGTGCTCGTCCTCCAAAGCCCTCAGCCGCTCCATCAGCGCGTCGTACTCGGCGTCGGAAATCTCCGGCGCGTCGTGGACGTAATACAACTCCTCGTGACGGACGATCTCGTCACGCAGCTTCCTGATCTCTTTCTCGATGCTCTTGGCTGTGGCCGGCATGCGTCGCTGATTCTACAGGGTCACCGGTTGAGCTGCACCAGCCCCTCGCGCTCGCGCCCCGCCTCGTCGCCCTCTTCGAGTTGGGCGAGGCGGTGGATGATGCGGCCGAAGTATTTGACGCCGCGGAGGAAGTCTTCGATGCGGATGTTCTCGTCGGGGCCGTGGGGGTTCGAGCCGTAGTAGCTGACGCCGAAGGAGACGACGGGCGTGGGCGGGTGGCTCGCGCCGCTGACGACGCCGACGGGGCCGCTCGCCGGGTCGAGCGGGTAGACGACCGGCGGCGCGCCGTAGACCTCGGCGGCCGCCTCGACCGCGGCGCGCGCCACCGTGGACTTCGGCGAAGACTTGGCGTAGGGCGCGCCGCCCAGCTCGACGATCTCGATGTCGTGGAAGCCGCGCGTGTCGAGGTGCCGGCGCAGGAGGCGGACGACCAGCTCGGGCGTGAGGTCGGGCACGAGCCGGAAGTCGAGGCGGGCCGTGGCCGCGCCGGGCAGGACGGTCTTGGCGCCGGCCTCGGTGTGGCCGGTGCGGATGCCGCAGATGGTGCAGGTCGGGCCGAAGATCAGCTCCTTCGTCAGCTCGCGCCCCGTCAGGCCGCGCACCCAGTTCTGGATGTGGAACTCCTTGCGCAGGCCCGCCTCGTCGAGCTCGACCGTCTTCAGGATCTGCCTGTCCTCGCCCGTGATCGGCGCGACGTGCGACGAGAAGCCGTCCACGGTGATGACGCCCTTCGGCGAGACGATGGTCGAGAGCGCCTGCACGAGCTGCCACGCGGGGTTGGGCACGATGCCGCCCCACTTCGAGTGGAGGTCGCGGCGCGCGCCCTGCACGCGCAGCTCGATGAAGGCGATGCCCTTGAAGCCGAGGTTGATGACGAGGCGGTCTTTGGTGTCGAGGTAGCCGTCGTCCCAGACGCAGCCGTCGGCGCGCAAAAGCTCCGCGTGCTCGGCGGCGAAGCGGTAGAGGCTCGGGCTGGCGATGCCGTCCTCGCCCTCGACGACGAAGCGCAGGCAGACGGGGAGCTTGCCGAAACTCTTCTGATAAGCCTCAACGGCGGCGACGCGCGCCACGAGGTCGCCCTTGCTGTTCGAAGCGCCGCGCGCGAAGAGCTTGTCGTCCACGACGGCCGCGGCGAACGGCCCCGAACTCCACTCGGTGAGTTGGCCGACGGGCTGCACGTCGTAGCGGCCGTAGACGAGGAAGCAGCGCTCGCCCGCCCCACACTCGCCGTAGACGATGGGGAAGCCGCCGCCGAGCTTGAAGCCGCGCGTGCCCGCGCCGACGCGCTGCAACATCTGCTCGACCTGCTCGGCCACCGCGCGCATCCCCGTCCCGCGCGCCGCCACCGAAGGCATCCGGCACAAAGCCTGTAGGCGCTCGACGAACGAGCGCGCGTGGCGGTCAACGTAGCGGTCGAAGCGTGTGAAAGGCATAAGCTCGGAGTTCAAGGCTCAAAGTTCCGAGTCCGAAGTGGGGCGGCGCCTCCCGACTTCGGACTTTAAACTTCGAACTTCGAACCGTCATAGAAAAGGTACCGCGGCCGCTCCGGGTCGCGCTCGAAGCGGGCGCAGACGAGGCCGCCGGCGAGGGCCTTTTGAAACTCCCCGCGGACTCGCAGTTGCTCGCGGCGCGCGCCGGCCGGGTCTTCGCGCAGCAGCGCGCCCCAGTTCTGGGGGACGGCGACGGAGGCCGCCGGGTCGCCCACCTCGGGCGGGCGCTCGCCGCGCGCCAGCGCCTCGACGCGCGGCGAGTCGAGTTCCCACTGGGCGACGAGGCGGTCGCTGTCGATGCCGTAGGGCTTGCCGAACTCGCCGGTCGCCGTCGAGTAGTCCGTGCCGTAGTAGTTCTCGGCGTAGCCGCGGACGACGGCCCCGAGGCGGTTGAGGTTGAAGTGCGCGTTGCGCGACTGCATCGGATCCCACGTCCAGCTGACGAGGCGGCGGCCCTCGGCGAGCGAGCGCTCGCGCTGCGCCCACTTGAGGCGCGCGCCGACGCCGCGGTTCTGCCAGTCGCGCGCCACCGCCATCATGTGCGAGTAGCCGACGACCTCGCGCCCGGCGCGCAGGGCCACCTGCGTGAGGACGAAGCCGACGAGGCGGCCGTCGCCGCGCGCGCCGAGCGTCCAGCCGCCCGTGGCGCGCGTGACGATCATGTGGCGGCGCGGCGACAGCTCAAGGTCGGGCAGCCCGAAGGCCTCGCGCTGCAAGGCGACGCACGCGTCGAACTCCTCGGCCGTCGCGCACTCGCGGATCGTGATGTCGTCCTGCAAGGTGAACCTCGCCCGTCCTAGACGAAAGTCTCGGTGTACCAGCCGGCCGGCACCTCGGGGATTTCGGGGCCGGCGCGCTCCGCGATGTCGGGGACGAAATTGACGACGAGCAGCCGCCCGCCCGCCCTCTGGCGCGGCTCGACCGCCTCGCGCAGCTCTTTAGTCAGCGCCGCGACGGGGCAGTCGATCTTGAAGAGCACGAGCCGCTCGGTCTGCCCGTGCTTCAGGAGCCACGCGACCTTCCGCATCGTGACCATGCCGCACTCGCCCCAGAAGGCGAAGCGCGCGGCCCCGGCGGAGGCGGCCGGCCGGGGGGCCACGAGGTCGGGCTTGTAGCGCAGCCCGACGCGCAGCTCGATCTCAAGGTGCGGGTGCTCGGCGACGAACATCGCGTAGCCGAGGGCCTTCAGCAGCACGTGGCCGTAGGACTCGCCGGGGCGCTGCCAGAGGCGCACGCGGCGGCCCGCCAGTTCGAATGAGTGCAGTGACAAGAGACGAGTCGGGAAAGAGCCGGCCCGACGCCCGAACGCCCGCGCTTAATGATTGCCGAGAGACGGATTCTATCTCGTCGCCCGCCGGTTGTTAAGTTTCGAGTTAAAAAACAGAGGCCCGTCCGTCGCGCGGGGCGCCTCAAGTCTCATCACCGTCATACCGGCGAGACTTAAAACGCCCTCCGCGACGGCCGGGCCCCTGCCTGTTGTCTTTAAACTTATCGCCCTTCGGGCCGGGTCGGGAAGTTGAGCGTGACGAGGAGGCCGTGCGGCTCGGCGTCGCCGAGCGAGACGTGGCCGCCGAGGACGCGCAGCAGGCGGTGCGCGATGACGAGGCCGAGCTCGTTCATGTTCGTGCCGCGCTCGTTCGGCGCGTCCACGTCCACCGGGTCGAAGAGGTGCGCCGGGTCGGTCAGCGGCTCGCCCGCGTCCGCGATCACGACATCGAGGCGGTCGCCCTCGGCCGGCGCGGCCGTGACCTGCACGCTCCCGCCGGCGGGGCTGCGGCCGATGGCGAAGGCGAGGAAGTTGTAGAGCACCTGACGGAGCTTGCCCTCGTCGGAGACGATGCCGCCGACCTCGGGCGCGGTCACGCAGTCGAGCTTCACGCCCTGCTTCTGCGCCAGCCGCGCCACGGCCGCGCACGACTCGCGCAGCGTCTCGCGTATCGAGAACTCGTGGAGGAACAGCTCGGTCTGCCCGGCTTCGAGCCTTGAGAGATCGACGAGCTGGTTGAGGCTGGCCTGAAGCTGGAAGCCGGAGGACTGAATCTTCTCGCAAAAGCGGCGCTGCGACTCGGAGAGGTCTTCGTGGTCGAGGAGGATTTCGGCGAAGCCGAGGATCGAGGTCAGGGGCGTCCGCAGCTCGTGCGACATGCGCGCGAGGAAGAGCGAGCGGTAGCGGCCGACGCGCTGCAATTCGCGGTTGGCCTCTTCGAGCGCCGCGGCGTGGCGCCGCGACTCGCTGGCGAGCGACTCGATGCGGCTGTGCTGCTCGTTCATCGCCGCGCCGCGCCGCGCGTTGCCGACGGCGATGATGATGGCCGGGCCGAGGCAGCGGACGCCTTCGAGCGCGGCCCGCAACCTTTCCGGGTGCGTGACGCAGACGACGAAGGCCCCGGCCAGCTCGCCGCGCGCGCGGATCGGGACGGCGACGCCCGCCTTGAGGCTCGTGCCCGCGAACGCCTCGGCGACTTCGGGCGGCCCGCCCGCCGGGCCGGGCCAGAACTGCGCCTCCGCGCCCGTGCGCTCGGCCTCGGCCACGAGGGCGCCGCCGGCGCGCCGCACCTCCTCGGCATCCACCTCGCCGCGCGCGCGCCCCGCGCATTGGGTGAGGCGGCCGCTGCCGTCGGGCAGGTAGGTGGCGACGCAGCACAACTCCCAGTGGCGCAGCAGGATTTCGGCGAACGAGTCGCAAATCTCCTGCTCGGTGCGCGCCTCGCCGGCCGCGAACGCCTGCTCGTAAAGCAGGTTGACGATCTCGGCGTTGAGCGCGTGCAGCTCGGGCGCGGCCGGTTTGGCGGCGCGCTTCTCCAGAACCTTTTTGGCGTGTTCACCCATCATGCGCGAAGGGACGGCCCTCTGAACGACCTTCGCGGGAGACCCGGCGGAAGGAGTTCACATCCTGCGCGAAATATGTGCGGTTTCCTTGTCGCGAAATATAAATTCCCTTCCCGCACGTGTCAATCAGCGAACGGGCGTCGGCCGTCGGTCTTTGTCTTTACTGATGACCGGCGACTGACGGCTGACGGCCGCGGTGTTATGATTCCCCCGCGGGCGGTGAAGGGCCGCCCGCGTTGCCCGCCATGAACGGCCAACTCAGCGAACACCCCCTCGGCGAACTCATCCGCGAAATCTCTGAGGCGCGTCTGCCGGGCGCGCTGCGCCTCGCGCACGAACGCGTCAAGGCGGTCGTCTACTTCGACGCCGGACGCGTCGTCGCCGCGCTCACGAACCTGCGCGCCTACCGCCTCGTCGAAATCCTCCGCCGCGGCGGCGCCGTCGCGCCCGAACGACTCGAAGCCGTCGCGGCCGAGGGCGGCTCGGACGAGGCCGTGGGGGCGGCGCTCGTCGGCGCCGGCGCGCTCGACGCCGACGGCTTAACGAAGTGGCGCGAGCGGCAGTCGGCCGAAGTCCTCCGCGCGCTGCTGCGCTGGGAGGAGGGCGAGTGGAGCTTCGACCCGCGCGTGCGCCCCGCCGGCGACACGGCCGCGCGCCCGAACACGCCGCAACTCCTCGTCGAGAGTGCGCGCCTGCTCGCGCCCGACGCGGCCGCGCGCAGGTTGGCCGACGCCGACGACGTACTCTCGCCGTCGGACGCGCCCGCGCCGGACGTTCAGCTTCTCCCGACCGAAGCCTTCGTCCTGTCGCGCGTGGCGGGGCCGACCCGCGTGAGCGAGCTGGTCGCCGTGAGCGGCCTGCCCGAGGCCGAGACCCTGCGCGCCGCCTACGCCCTC
>DATMVI010000318.1:0-3910 GCA_035563275.1 Pyrinomonadaceae bacterium | reverse complement strand
GGGGCTTCAGGGTCGAAGTGGGCGAGGTCGAGGCGGCGCTGCTCGGTCATGGCTCGGTCAGGGAGTGCGCGGTGGCGGTGCGGGGTGAAGGCGGAGGGGCGCGGCTGGTGGGCTACGTGGTGGCTGAAGGCGGGGACGGGGCGGACTTCGTGGAGTTGCGCGAACATCTGCGCGAGCGTCTGCCGGCTTACATGGTGCCTTCGCAGTTCGTCACGCTCGACGCGCTGCCTTTGACGCCGAACGGGAAGCTCGACCGCAAGGCGCTGCCGGAGCCGGGGCGGGCCGAGGCAGGGGCGGGCGAGGACGAGCCGCCGCGGACGCCGACGGAGGAGGTGCTGGCGGGCATCTGGGCCGAGGTGCTCGGCCTCGAACGCATCGGGCGCGGCGAGGACTTCTTCGAGCTGGGCGGCCACTCGCTGCTGGCGACGCAGGTCGTCTCGCGCGTGCGCCAAGCCTTCTCGGTCGAGCTGCCGCTGCGCCAGTTCTTCGAGACGCCGACGGTGGCGGGTCTGTCGGAGGCGATTGAGCGCGGCATGGGCGTGGGTGTCGAGTTGCCGCCGATCAGCCGCGCGCCGAGGGGCGAGGGCCTGTCGCTCTCCTACGCGCAGCAGCGGCTCTGGTTCATAGACCAGATGCAGCCGGGCAACTCGGCTTACAACATTCCTTCCGGGGTGAGGATCGGGGGGCGGTTGCACGTCGAGGCTCTGGGACGCGCGCTCGAAGAAGTCGCGCGCCGCCACGAGACTTTGCGGACGAGCTTCCCCGCGGAAGGCGGGCGGCCGGTTCAAGTGATCTCGCCGCCCGCGCCCGTCGCGCTCGACACCACCGACCTTTCGCAGTCGCCGGCGGAGAGTCGCGAAGAAGAGGCGCGGAGGCTGGCGGCCGAAGAAGCGCAGCGACCCTTCGACCTCCCGCGCGGGCCGCTGTGGCGCGCGTCACTCGTCAAGCTCGCGGACGACGAGCACATCCTTTTGCTGACGATGCACCACATCGTCTCCGACGGGTGGTCGGTCGGCCTCCTCGTCGAAGAACTGGCGGCCCTCTACGTGGCGTTCGCGCGGGGCGAGGAGCCGTCGCTCGCGGAGCTGCCGGTGCAATACGCCGACTTCGCGCACTGGCAACGCGAGCGCCTCGCGGGCGAGGCCCTCGGCAGGCAGCTCGCCTACTGGCGCGACCGTCTCGCGGGCGCCCCGCCCGTGTCGGAGCTGCCGATTGACAGGCCGCGCCCGCCCGTCAGGACGCTCCGCGGCGGGAGGGTTGACCGCGACTTGCCGCCCGAACTCGGCGGGGCTTTGCAGGCGCTCGGACGCAGCGAGGGCGCGACCCTCTTCATGGTGCTGCTGGCGGCCTTCGAGACGCTGCTCTACCGCCACACGGGGCAGGCCGACATCGTCGTCGGCACCGACATCGCCGGCCGCAACCGGGTCGAGGTCGAGCGGCTCATCGGGTTCTTCGTCAACAATCTGGTGCTGCGCACAGACCTCTCCGGCAACCCGACTTTCAGGGAGCTTCTGCGGCGCGTGAGGGAGACGGCGCTCGGCGCCTACGCGCATCAGGACGTGCCCTTCGACAAGCTGGTCGAGGCGCTGCGGCCCGAGCGCAGCCTGAGCCACACGCCGCTCTTCCAAGTCCTCTTCGTCTTGCAGAACAACCCGCGCCGGCTCGCGAGCTTCCCCGGCCTGAGCCTGTCGGCGCTGCCGCTCGACAACGAGACTTCGAAGTTCGACCTGTCACTCTTCGTCGAGGAGGCGGGCGACCGCCACGTCGGCGTCTGGCGCTACAACGCGGACATCTTCGAGGCCGCGACCGTCGAGCGTCTGGCGCGGCGCTTCGAGCAGTTGCTGCGGAGCGCCGTCGAGAACCCCGAAGCGCGCCTCGACGAGTTGGAGATGCTGGGCGAGGCCGAGCGGCGGGCGCGCGACGAAGAGGAGAGGCGGCGGCAGGCGTCGCGGCTCAGCAAGTTCAGGAGCGTCAAGCCGAAGCCCGTCAACCTGCCTTCGGCCGAGCTGGTGAAGACCGGCTTCCTGCCCGGCTGCGAGGGCGCGCCGCTCGTCTGCGAGCCGGCGCTCGGCGAGGTCGAGCTGGCCGAGTGGGCGCGGCTCAACGCGGCCACGGTCGAGGCCAGCCTGCACCGGCACGGGGCGATTCTGTTCAGGAACTTCAAGGTCGAGTCGGTGGCCGACTTCGAGCGGTGCGCGGCCGCGCTCTGCCGCGAGCTGTTCAGCGACTACGGCGACCTGCCGCCCGAGGGCGGGAGCCGCAGGGTGTACCACTCGACGCCCTACCCGCCCCACAAGCCGATCCTCTTCCACAACGAAAGCTCGCACATGCACCGCTGGCCGACGAAGCAGTTCTTCCACTGCGTCGAGGCGGCGCGCGAGGGCGGCGAGACGCCCATCGCGGACTGCCGCAAAGTCTACCGGCTGCTCGACCCGCGGCTCGTCGAGCGCTTCGCGCGCAAGGGGCTGCTCTACCTGCGCAACTTCACCGACGGGCTGGACGTGAGCTGGCGCGACTTCTTCAAGACCGACGACCGCGCGGCCGTCGAAGACTACTGCCGCCGGGCCGGCATCGAGTTCCGCTGGAAGCCGGACGGGCTGCGCATACGGCAGCGCTGCCCGGCCGTCGTCAGACACCCGAAGACCGGCGAGCCCGCCTTCTTCAATCAGATTCAACTGCACCACGTCTCCTGTCTGGAGCCGGAGGTGCGCCGGTCTCTGGAGTCGCTCTTCGGCGAGGAAGACTTCCCGCGCAACGTCTCCTACGGCGACGGCTCGCCGATAGAGGACTCGGTGGTCGCGGAAATCCTCGGCGTCTACCGGGGCGTCGCCGTCGCGTTCCCGTGGCGGAGGGGCGACATCCTGATGCTCGACAACATGCTCGTGGCCCACGCGCGCAACCCTTACGCCGGGCCGCGCAAGATCGTGGTCGCCATGGGCGAGATGTTCGACGCCGCGGGCGTCGAGGGGTGAGGGGGTGCGAGACGTGACCGAAGCCTACCGACTGTCCCCGCAGCAGGCCCGCGTCTGGGAGCTGCGACAAGCGCCGCGCGAGCGCGGGGCTTACCTCGCGCAGTGCCTCGCGCGCCTCGAAGGCGCGCTCGACGCGGGCGCGCTCGACGCGGCCCTGCGGCAAGTCGTCGAGCGTCAGGAGATTCTCCGCACCACCTTCGGCCGGACGCACGGCCTGAGCCTGCCCTTCCAACTCATACAGGACGCGGGCGCCCCGGACTTTCGCCGCGGCGAACTCGACGGCCTGCCGCCGGCGGAGCGCGAGGCGGCGCTCGGTCAACTTTGCGGGGAAGAACTCCGCGCGCCCTTCGACTTCGAGCGCGGCCCCTTGCTGCGCGCGCTCCTCGTCCGGCTCGCCGCCGAGGAGCACGCCCTGATCCTGACGCTGCCCTCGCTCTGCGCGGACACGTGGACGCTTCAGAACCTCGTGCGCGAGCTGGCGCAGGCTTACGACGCCTCGCTCGGGGGCGAACGGCTGACGGACGAGCCGCTGCGCTACGTTCAATATTCCGAATGGCAGAACGGGCTGCTCGAAGAGGACGAAGAGGCCGAGGCCGGCAGGGAGTTCTGGCGGAAGCAGTCGCAGGCGGCCGCGCCGGACGCGCGCCTGCCGTTCGAAAAAATTCCCGAAGGGGACGAGCCTTTCGTGCCGACCATCTTCTTTTCCGAGTTGGGGCCGGAGGCGGTCGCGCGCGTCGGGGAGACGGCCCGCAAGTACCGGACGACGGCGGAGGTGGTGCTGCTCGGGTGCTTCCACCTCCTGCTCCACCGCCTCACCTCCGCGCCGCAGACCGTCGCCTCGGTCTCAAGCGACGGCCGCCACTTCGACGAGCTGCGCGGCGCGCTCGGCCCGCTCGCCCGCTCGCTCCCGGTCGCGGCCCGCCACGCGGCGCGCACGA
>DATMVI010000317.1:0-7181 GCA_035563275.1 Pyrinomonadaceae bacterium | reverse complement strand
ATCGCGCGCGTCACCGCCGACATCGAGGGCGCGCGTTACCACACGGCGGCCGCGGCGCTGATGCGGCTGTCGCGCGCCCTCGGCGACTTCGAGGCAACGCCGGAGTGGGCCTCGCCGTCTGACATCTTCGCCGCGCGCGAGGCTTTGGAGGGGCTCGTCCTGATGCTCGCGCCCTTCGCCCCTCACGCGGCCGAGGAGATGTGGGAGGGCTTGGGGCACGCGGGCGGGCTGCTGCGCGGCGGCGCGCGCTGGCCGTCTTCCGACGAGCGCTTGGCGCGCGAGGAAGAGTTGGAGATCGCCGTGCAGGTCAACGGCAGCGTGCGCGCGCGGGTCGTGGTTGACGCCGGCGTGAGCGACCGAGGGTTGCGCGAGGCGGCGCTCGCCGACGAGCGCGTGCGCGCGTGGACGCGGGGCAGGCGGGTCGTCGAAACCTTCGTCGTCCCCGGCCGCCTCGTCAACGTCGTCGTCCGCTGACGCGGCAAGTCTGGCGGGAAGTTACCGGCCCGCGGGGTGGACGCCCCGCCCCCCAGCCGATAAAATCATTTCTCTCCTCATCGTCGAGATTGTTTCGAGGCAACCGCGCGGAAGGAAAGTTTTGATTCGATAGTCGTCAGTCGCCGGTCATCGGTTTTTGTCTTCAGTCATCACTGAAGACCGGCGACCGAATCGGCGGCCCTCCGCCGCGGTCGTTTCGCGGTTCGGAAATCCAGAGTCATTCGAGGGAAGAATTGAAAGCGATGAATCACCCCATGCGGAAACGCGCGCGGCTCGCGGCCGCGCTCGCGCTCGTCGGCCTCGCGTCGGCCACGGCGCTGGCGCAACTCGGCGGCTTGGGCGGCCTCGGCGACAAGCTGAAGAAGAAGAACCCCATCGGCAACCTGCTCGAAGGCAAGCCGCCGATCACGACGAGCCTCGACGACGCGAAGTGGGGCAACCCGACGATGGACGCCTTCACGCCGCGCGAGGCCGCCCGCTCGTTGATGACGCTCCAGCGCACGCCCAACGGCGGCTTCGTCCTCCAGCCCGGCTACTACACTTTGCAGGCGCAGAGCTACTGCCTGAAGGCCGGCACGCACGGCCCCGGCGGCGGCGACGGCTACCTCTACGCCCCGCCGAAGGGGCCGGCCGAGGACGCCGTGATGACCATCGTGCGCAACTCGGTCAACCGCCCCGAAATCCCGCAGCAGCAGATTCAGCAACTCCTCTGGGCCATCATCGCGCGCGCCAAGTTCGAGGACTTGCAGGGCGGGCTCAAGGCCACGGCCTCGCAGCTCCTGACGCCGCGCCAGCTCGCCTCCCTGAACCGCAACGCGCTCGACGTGGTGACGGGGCCGGCGCTCGAACGCGCGCTCGGCTCGGCCCCCTCGGGCCTGCGCTCGGTGCTTCAGGCCGAGGCGCAGTTGCGGCAGATGTTGACGAACCCCGGCGCGAGCTTCGCCGAGATGGAGCGCGTCGCGATCCTTTCGGGCGCGGCCCCGCTCGGCGAGGGCAGCCGCGAGGTGCCGTCGGGCCGCTGGTCGATGCACCCGGACGGCTACTACGTGCGCTACCTGCCGAGCGGCTACAGCTCGACCCGCCTCGAAATCTGGGTGCCGCAGGGCAGCCCGTCGGTCGGCAAGGAGTTCGACCCGGCGGCCCACATCGCCGTGCCCGGCAACACCGCCCGCCAGCGGCTCATCCAGTCCGGCCGCGCCCAGCGCGAGCAGTAGTTCGCGAGGGCGGCCGCGCCCGCCGCGACTTCGATCAGGGCGCGCGAGCCGAGACGGGGGACGCGCGGAGTCTTAAACTTTCTCCGCGCGTCCCGCCTCCTTCCAGCCCGCGACTTGATAAAAAAAATGAGACCGTCCCCGAGGCGCGATTCTTTCAAGAGACTCTACCGCGTCGCCCTCGTCTTCTCCCTCTTTCAAAAGGGGCTGAGGCCGGAGGAGATCGCCGACGAGGCCGCGCGGGCGGGCGACGAAGAGCCCGAGCTCGCCCGCATCCGCTGCCCCATTTGCTACTGGCGGCCGACGCCTTCGAGCCTCTGGTGCTGCGCCGACTGCTGGCAGCCGGAGGGGCTGCCCGAAGGGTGCGGCGCCTGCTGGAACACGTTCGACACGCGCGGCCTCTGCCCCGGCTGCGGCCACCGGTGGCGCTGGACTGCGTGCCTGAGCTGCTACGGCTGGTCGCTGCACGAAGACTGGTACGCGAAAGAGCCGGACTGAAGGGCGCGCGCAGGTGAAGAGCATGAGAGCCGAGACACGCTTACGCCCCCGCCTCCTCGCGGCCGTCCTCGCCTGCCTGTGCCTTTCGGCGCCGGGGCTCGCCCCCTCCGGCGCGCGCCGCGCGGACGCGGCTGAGACGACGCCCGCGCAGTCGCGCCCGAACGCGCGCGCCGCACGCGTCCTCGTCGTCTCCATCGACGGGCTCGACGCGCGCTACCTGCGCGACGCCGACCGCCACGGCCTCAAAATCCCGACGCTGCGCCGTCTGATGGCGGCCGGCGCGTGGTCGCGCGCGGGCGTCGTCGGCGTCTACCCTTCGGTCACCTACCCTTCGCACACCACGCTCGTCACCGGCGCGCGCCCGAGCCGCCACGGCGTCTACGGCAACGGCGTCTTCGAGCCGCCGCCGAAGCGGCAGACCGGCGCTTGGTACTGGTTCGCGCGCGACATCAAAGCCGACACGCTCTGGCAGGCGGCCGCGCGCCGGGGGCTGAAGACGGCGCTCGTCTCGTGGCCCGTCTCGACCGGCGCGGGCGACTGGAACGTGCCTGAGATTTGGCAGCCGGGCGGGACGCAGGAGGAGTCGCGCGCGCGGATGAGCGAGCACGCGCGGCCGGCGGGGCTGCTCGAAGAGGTCGCGCGCGCCGACGCGCGACTCTACGGCGCCGTCACGCGGGACGAGGGCGACGACATGCGCACGCGCTTCGCCGAATACCTCCTCGCCGAGAAGCGGCCCCGCGTGGCGCTCGTGCACCTCTTCGACCTCGACCACTTCGAGCACGACTACGGCCCGTTCACGGCTGAGGCTTTCGCGCTGCTGGAGAAGTCCGACGCGTACCTCGCGCGCATCCTCGCGGCGGCCGAGCGCGCCGGGACGCTTGCCGAGACGGCCGTCTTCGTCGTCAGCGACCACGGCTTCCGCCCCGTCACGAAGGCGTTCTACCCGAACGTCGCGCTCGAACGCGCGGGGCTCCTGAAGTGGCGCGAGGAGCGGGACGCGCGGGGCGCCACGCGCCGCGTCGTCGGCGAGTGGCGCGCGGTGGCCTACACCTCCGCGGCCTACGCCGCCGTCATCCTCAAAGACCCGAACGACCGCGACGCCCTCCGTCGCGCGCTGGCCGCGTTCCGCGATTACGAGCCGGTCGGGGGCGACGGCGGCGGGCCGGGCGTGCTTCGCGTCGTCGGCCGCGCCGAGTTGAACAGGCTCGGGGCCGACCCGCGCGCCGCCTTCACGCTCGACCCGACCGAGGGCTTCACCTTCGAGGGCGGCCACGCCGCGGACGTGGTCGCCGACACGAAGAGTCGCGGCCAGCACGGCCACCTGCCGGGGCCGGCGGACTTCCGCGCCTCGTTCGTCGCCTCGGGCGCGGGCGTCGCCCGCCGCGGCGACCTCGGCGAAGTCCGCATGATCGACATCGGCCCCACCATCGCCCGCACCCTCGGCCTCTCGCTCCGCGACGCCGAAGGCCGACCGCTCAGGCTCCGGTGAAAAGTAACAGTGGGAAGCCCGACCGTCAGGGGGCGTCTCAGGCGAGGCCGGAGACTCGGAACTTGTTATTAACTAACCTCCGGCCTCAGGTCTCCAGTTCCTAAGTACGTTCTCGTTGACGGCCGGGCTCCTGTTCGTAGAAGGCGACGACACCTTTCGCCGCCTCAACCACTTTCTCGCGCAGCGACGCCGGCTCTAACACTTCGAGTTGCGCGCCGAAGCCGAGCGCGAACTCGCAGGCCATCTCCTCCGCGTCGAAGCGCAGCGCGACGCGCGCCCACCCCGCCGCGTCCGGCTCGCCCGCCTCTTCAATCCGCGCGAAGCGCCCGCCGAAGGGCAAGCGCGCGACCACCTCGCGGCGGACGCGGGCGACCATGCGGTAGCCCGGCAGTCGGCCGCGGTACTCGGCCGCAGAGCGTTCCCAGAACGCCGCCAGCTCGAAACCTTCGGGCCGCGCGCAAGGCTCGTCCGTGAGTTCGGCCCGCCGCACGCGCGAGACGCGGTAGCTACGCACCTCGCCGCCCTCGACCGCCGCCACCAGATACCAGACGCTCCCCTTCGCCACCAGCCCCAGCGGGTCAACCACGCGCTCGGCCGCGCCGCACTCCTCCTGCCCGTAGGTCATACGCAGCCGCCGCTCCTGCCAGACCGCCTCCTGCACGACGCGCAGGAGCGGCACGGCCTCGTCGGCGCGCTGCCAGCCCGAAACGTCAACGTGTATGCGCCGGCGCGCCTGCTCGGCCCCGCGCCGGTAAGCGGTCGGCAGCGCCGCCAGAAGTTTGAGCGATGCGCCCTCGGCGGCCTTCTCAAGGTCGAGGTCGGCCAGCAGCCGGCCGGGTCGCGTGACGAAGAGCGACTGAATCTCGGCCTCGCTCAGCCCCGTCAGGTTCGTCCGGTACTCGCCGAGCAGAGACCACCCGCCGCCCGCGCCGCGCTCGGCCACGACGGGGATGCCGGCCCCGCTCAAAGCCTCCATGTCGCGGTGAATCGTCCGCTCCGAAACCTCCAGCCGCTCGGCCAGCGCCCGCGCCGTCAGAAGCCCGTGCGCCTGCAACAGCAACACGATGGAGAAAAGCCTGTCCGCGCGCATCCCGCTTCACCTCCCCCCGAACCGCGCGCAATTCTATCCGACAAACATGACAGGGGGTGACAGGAATTAAGGAGTAGATAGTAGTCAGTAGTCAGTAGTCAGTAGGCGCTCCGCGCCGCGACGGCTGACACAGACACCCTGACAGTTCGACGGCGAATGTCTTTCTACTGACTACTGTCTACTGTCTACTGTCTACTTCTTTTCGGAGGTTGAACCATGAAACCTTTAGAGGGTCAGGTGGCGGTCGTCGCGGGGGCGACGCGGGGCGGGGGGCGCGGCATCGCGCGGATGCTGGGCGAGGCGGGCGCGACCGTCTACTGCGCGGGCCGGAGCAGCCGCGCGCGGCCGAACACGAGCGACCACCATTACGCCGGGCGGCCCGAGACGATTGAGGAGACGGCCGAGTTGGTGGACGCGGCCGGCGGCCGGGGCATCGCCGCCCGCGTTGATTTCAACGTCGAGTCGGAGGTGGCCGGACTCTTCAAGCGCGTCGGCCGCGAGCAGAGGCGCTTGGACGTGCTCGTCAACGTCCTCACGGGCCGAGCGGTCGCCGACTGGAAGCCCTTCTGGAAGCTCGACCCGCGGGCCGGGCGCGAGGCGGTCGAGGGCTGGGTGTGGCCGCACGTCTCGTCATGCCGCCACGCCGTCCCGCTCATGCTCAAGGGCGGGCGCGGGCTGATCGTCGAGGTCGTCGAGCAGGACAGGCTCGGCTACCACGGCCAGTTCTTCTTCGACCTTTTCGAGACGACGCTCAAGCGGCTCGCCTTCGCGCTCGCCGAGGAACTCGCCCCCCACGGCGTCAGCGCCGTCGCCGTCACGCCCGGCTTCATGCGTACCGAGGCGATCCTCGAAGGCTTCGGCGCGACCGAGGCCAACTGGCGCGAGGTGGCCGAAACCAACCCGCGGGCGCGCGGCTACGGCTTCGCCGGCTCCGAGACGCCCTGCTTCGTCGGCCGCGCCGTCGCCGCCCTCGCCGCCGACCCCGACCTGCCCTCGAAGTCCGGCGGCCTCTACAGCTCGTGGGGGCTCTCCGACGAGTACGGCTTCGCCGACATCGACGGCGCGCGTCCGCACGCCGGCCGCTACTTCGCCGAGCACTTCCCGCACATCTTCGCGCGCCGCCCCAACATCGCCTTCGACTGGACGCTCACCCGCCACCCCGAAACGCCCGCCGCCGCCCGCAAGCGCCCCGCGGGGGCCGGGCGACGCGACGCGAACGGCGCGGCCGAAACGCCCGCCCGCAAGCGTCGCGCCCCGCGCAAAACCTCCGCCGCTTCACCACACGGCGGCGTCAATTCAACTCGCAGCGGCGCGTGACGCGGACGCCGGAGCGCCAGTCCTCGTTGAGGTCGAAGCGGTAGAGTTCGACGGCGGGCGTGACGGCGCGGGCGATGGTTTCGAAGGCGCGGTGAAAGCGGAGGGCGGGGGCGGCGAGGTAGACGAGGGGCGGCTCGTCGCCGATGAGGGCGTCGCCGAAGAGGCGTGCGCGCGCGAGGTGGCCGGCGCGGCGGTGGGCTTCGATCCGGCGCCAGTAGTCAGCGCCTTGCAGCGCGTGGGCGGCGTCCTCCGACACCTTCAGCTCGACGACGACGAGGCGGCCGTCGCGGCGCAGGGCGAGGAGGTCTACGGGGCGCGCGCCGCCGGCCGACGGCCCGGCGCGCAGTTGCGCGTGGAGCGGCGCGAGGCGGAGGCCGGGGTCGAGCCGCGTGATGTCGCGGCGCAGGAGCGATTCGAGCCAAGCTTCGGGGGCGGCGCGGTGGAGCGCGTGCGCGCGGTCTGCGGCGTCGGCGCGGCGGTGCTCGGCCAGCTCGCGGAGGAGCTTGAAGAACTCGGGCCGGGTCGCGTCTTCGAGCAGTCGCCTCCCTCTGTCGGGCCCGACGCCGAACCACAGGTGCTCGTGCCCGGCCACGCGGCGGACGCGCGCGAAGGGCAGGCCGCGGAAGCGCAGCGTCTCGCCGCGCCGCGCGCGCACCACGTCGATGGCCTCGGGGTCGCAGGCGCGGACGCGCGCCGCCAGCTCGCTCGCTTCGGCGCGCGCCGGGCGCGAGAAACGCGGCGCGGGCCGCGCGAACAGCTCGCCGAGACTCGGCGCGCGGGCTTGCGTCAGGCCGCTTCCCTCTTCGTCCGCCCCGAAGACTTTGATCGCCTCGCGCAAGCCTTCGCGCAGCAGGGCGACTCGCTCGCCGACGGGGGTGGAAAGTTTCCCCGGCGTGACGAGCCACAGTTCCTTCGCGTCGCCCGCGCCGCGCCCGCGGCCGGGGCGCATGAACCAGAGCAGCGCCGAGAC
Organism: Pyrinomonadaceae bacterium; assembly: GCA_035563275.1. GTDB lineage: Bacteria > Acidobacteriota > Blastocatellia > Pyrinomonadales > Pyrinomonadaceae > QHXN01. The sequence continues at coordinate 111 of DATMVI010000317.1, read as the reverse complement.
GAGGAAGGCGTCTGCCTCTTGCGGGCCGAGCGGCGCGACGGGGCCGGTGACGGCGACGAGGCCGCGCCCGCGCCGCAGGAGGATGCGCGCGTAGCGGCCCGGCTCGCCGCG
>DATMVI010000316.1:0-5685 GCA_035563275.1 Pyrinomonadaceae bacterium | reverse complement strand
ACGCCGCGTGGCTGTGGCCGTGGCGCGACGGGTCGAACCTCGTCCTGACGACCATGCGGAGCGCGCTCGACCGCATGAAGGAGACGCCCGAGTTCCGCTACAGCCACTCGTCGGCGACGCACTACCGCTGGGTCGAGCGCTCCGACCCGAAGATGTTCGAGGAGATCGGGGCCCGCGTCCGCGAGGGGCGGTGGGAGGTCGTCGGCGGCTGGCCCGTCGAACCCGACTGCAACATCCCCTCGACCGAGAGCCTCGTCCGCCACTGCCTCTACGGCAAGAACTACCTGCGCCGCGCGTTGAACGTCGACGTGCAGATCGGCTTCAACCCCGACTCGTTCGGCCACCCGGCGGGGCTGCCCACCATCCTGCGCCGCGCCGGCTACCGCTACTACGTCTTCATGCGCCCGCAGGAGCACGAGATGAAACTCCCGCTCCTCTTCTGGTGGGAGGGGCCGGACGGCTCGCGCGTGCTCGCCCTCAGAATCCGGCGCGGCTACAGCATGGCCGCCAACCGCATCCCCGACGCGGCCGAGAACAACTTCCAGCCCGGCTTCGACCACGCCGCCTACTTCCTCGGCGTCGGCAACCACGGCGGCTCCGTGACGAGGGAGCAGATTCGCCAAGTCATCGAGATGCGCTCTGACCGGGCGCTCCCCGAACTGCGCTTCAGCACCGTCGGCGAGTTCTTCGCGGCCGTCGAGCGCTCGCCCGCCTTCGCCGGCCTGCCCGTCGTCAGGTCGGAGCTTCAGTACCACTCGCGCGGCGTCTACTCGGCCAACGGCGAGATCAAGCAGAACAACCGCCGCGCCGAGCGCTGGCTCGCCCAGTCCGAGGCCGTCTCGGTGGCGGCCGCGCTCGCCGCCGGCCGCCCCTACCCGGCCGCCGAGTACGAGGAGGCGTGGTGGAAAGTCCTCTTCAACCAGTTCCACGACATCATGGCCGGGACGGCGCTGCTGACGGCCTACCGCGACGCGCGCGACCAGCTCGGCGCGGCCAGCGACGCGGCGATGACGAACACGGTCGGGGCGCTCGAAGCGCTGGCCCGGCGCGTGGACACGCGCGCCGTCAGGGAGGGCGCGGTCTTCGCCTTCAACCCGCTGCCGTGGCCGCGCAGGGCGCTCGTCGAGTACCACACCGAGCGCGTTCCCGGCTCGAACCCGTGGGTGCCCGTGCCGGCCGGCGTCATCCCCATCACGCACCTTGAGGCGCGGGACGGGCAGAAGGTCGCCTTGCAGATTCGCCCCTCCGACAGCATGACGCAGGTCTACCCGCGCCTGTCGGCCGTCGTCGAGCTGCCGGCCTACGGCTACAAGGTCTTCGAGGTCGCGCACGGCACGCCGCCCGAGACGGCGCCCTTCGAGCCGTTCTTCTCCGTCAACGAAGAGGGCTTCGGCGTCTCGTCGCTCAAGGCCGCGGACGGCCGCGAACTGCTCGCCGGCCCCGTCGGCCTCGTCGTCATCGGCGACCCGAGCGACACGTGGGGGCACGGCGTCGTCAAGTACCGGCAGGAGATGGGGCGGCCCACGTTCCTCTCCTCGCGCCAGATCGAGGACGGCCCCGTCACGCGCGTCACGCGCCAGCGCGCCCGCTGGCAGAACTCCGAGATCGTGCTCGACATCGCGCAGTTCAAGGGGCTCGACATCGTCGAGCTGCGCTTCGTCATCGACTGGCGCGAGCGCGAGCAGATTCTGAAGCTCGAAGTGCCGACGGCGCTGGCCGCGCCGCGCTCCTTCGCCAAAGTGCCGGGCGCGGTCGCCGAGCGCGAGCCGAGCGGCAACGAGGAGCCTTATCAGGACTGGGTCGCCGTGCAGGGGAAACTCGGCGGCGAGGACTACACGGTCGGCCTCGTCAACAACTCGACCTACTCCTACGACTGCCGGCAGGGCCTGCTGCGCACCATCCTCGTCCGCGCCGCGCCCTTCGCCCGCCACGACCCGCATCAGGTCCCGCACAACGACAACAACGCGTGGCAGGATCAGGGCCGGCAGGAGCGCCGCTTCTGGCTCGCCGGCGGCCGCGGCCCCCTCGCCGCGCTCGAACTCGACCGCCGCGCCGACGAGATGCAGACGCCGGCCGAGTACGTGATGGACTCGGCGCACGAGGGCACGGAGCCGTGGGAGCGCTCCTTCCTGCGGCTGTCGCCCGCGACGGTCTCGCTGCTCGCGCTCAAGCGCGCCGAGCGCGGCGAGGGCGTCGTCGTCCGCGTGCAGGAGCGCGCGGGCCGGCCCACCGAGTTTACGCTGGAGAGTCAGCCGCTCGGCCTCAGCCACCGCGCGCGGCTCGCCCCGTGGGAGATCAAGACGCTGCTCGTCGCGCACGCCGCGGGGCGTCCCGCGCGGGTCTCGGAGGTCAACCTCCTCGAAGGCTGAGGCCCGCGCCGCCGCCCCCCTTCAGGCTGTCAGGCAAGACAATGAGAGACGCCCGCCACGGTCGCCGCGAACAACCGCTTTCGCGCTTCAACTTGATGAGGGTCGCGCTGCCGCTGCTCGTCGCGCTCGCCGCCGCCTCGCCGCCCGCCGCGGCGCGGGCGGCCGAGGGACGCGGCGAGGCGGTCGAGACTCAGCCGCTCGTCGCGCAGGTCGGCCGTCTGGTCGAGGCGATGGAATACCTCGGCGAGCCGTTCAGCCCGGCCGAGCGGCAGGCGCTCGCGCGCGCGGCCGAGGAGGAGAACCCCGCGCGCGCGCAGGCCGCCATCCAGCGCGTGCTCGACGCGCGCAGCCTCTTCCACGTCGAGATCAGCCCCGAGAGCCGCGTCAAGGTGACGCGCGGCCGCGCCCCCGCCACGCTCGTCGAGCACGGCTGGCGCGCGTTCCTCGTCCGCGTGCGCAACGAGGCGGGCGTCACCGCGCAGCTCCGGGCCGCGAGCCGCAACGCCCTGCCCGTCTACGCGCGCGGCCGGAACCCGGACATCCCCGGCGGCTTCAGCCTCGACCCCGTCCCCAAACAGACCCTGCGGCCGAGCGACGTGGCGCAGCGCTGGCTCGACCTCGCGATGTACGACAGGCAGCCTCTGGAGCCGCGCCTCTCGGGCCTCGGCCTCGAATACCGCGTCATCCAGCTCTACAGCCGCGACCGCGGGCGGCGCGAGGCGACCGTCGGCTTCAACGTCGGGCAGGGGAGTCAGGACATCGGCTTCCGCAACGACGTGGCCGTCCTCTTCGACTGCCTGCCGGCGAGCGACGTGACGCTGCGCGTGCGCGACGAGGACGGCCGCCCGACGACCGCCTCGTTCCGCGTGCGCGACCGGCAGGGGCGCGTCTACCCGTCGCGCTACAAGCGGCTCGCGCCGGACTTCTCCTTCCACCCGCAGGTCTACCGCGCCGACGGCGAGAGGCTCCGCCTCCCGGCCGGCACCTACGCCGTCGAGGTCACGCGCGGCCCCGAGTACGTCGTCGAGCGGCGGACGCTGACCGTCGCCGCCGGCGCGCGGCCGCAGGAGTGGCGGTTCAGACTCAGGCGCTGGGTCAACCCGGCGGCCTCCGGCTGGTACTCGGGCGACCACCACATCCACGCCGCCGGCTGCTCGCACTACGAGGCCCCGACGCAGGGCGTGATGCCCGAGGACATGATCCGCCACATCGTCGGCGAGGGGCTGAACGTCGGCTCGGTGCTGACGTGGGGGCCCTGCTACTACTTCCAGAAGCAGTTCTTCGAGGCGAAGGTCAACCGGCTCTCGACGCCCGACCACCTCATGCGCTACGACGTGGAGGTCTCCGGCTTCCCGTCGAGCCACGCCGGCCACCTCGCCCTGCTCGGCCTGCGCGAGCAGGACTACCCCGGCGCGCGCAAGATCGAGGACTGGCCCTCTTGGGGCCTGCCGATCCTGAAGTGGGCCAAGGCGCAGGGCGCGGTCGTCGGCTTCGCCCACTCGGGTTGGGGGCTCGAAGTCGAAAGCGACGAGCTGCCGAACTATGAGCTGCCGCCCTTCGACGGCATCGGCGCCAACGAGTACATCGTGGACGTGACGCACGACGCCGTGGACTTCATCTCGGCCGTGGACACGCCCGCGCCGTGGGAACTCAACATCTGGTACCACACGCTCAACAGCGGCTTCCGCACGCGCCTGAGCGGCGAGACCGACTTCCCCTGCATCTACGGCGACCGCGTCGGCCTCGGCCGCTCCTACGTCAAGCTCGACGGCCGCCTCGACTTCGGCGCGTGGGTCGAGGGCCTGCGCGACGGCCGCGCCTACGTCTCCGACGGTAAGAGTCACCTCCTGGACTTCCGCGTGGGCGGCCTCGAAGTGGGCACGCGCGGGAGCGAGCTGCGCCTCGACGCCCCGCGCGTCGTGCGCGTCACGGCGCGGGTGGCGGCCCTGCTCGACGCCGCGCCGGACGAGGCCCTGCGCGCGCGCCGGTACGACGAGCAGCCCTACTGGGAGCTGGAGCGCGCGCGCGTCGCCGGCACGCGCGAGGTGCCCGTCGAGGTCGTCGTCAACGGGCGCGTCGCGGCCCGCCGCCTCGTCGTCGCTGACGGCGCGGCGCGCGAGGTCTCGTTCGACGTGGCGGTCGAGCGCAGCAGCTGGGTGGCCCTGCGCATCCTCCCGTCCTCGCACACCAACCCCGTCTTCGTCCTCGTCGGCGGCCGGCCCGTCCGCGCCTCGCGCCGCAGCGCCGAGTGGTGCCTGCGGGCCGTGGATCAGTGCTGGAGCCGGAAGGCGCCGCAGATTTCCGAGCGCGAGCGGCCCGAGGCCGCGTGGGCCTACGAGCACGCGCGCGAGACCTACCGGAGGGTTCTGGCCGAGAGCGAAGTGGATTAGTCGGCCGGCCCCGCGCGAGCCGAAGTAACCGTTTAAATATCGCTTGCAATTTGGGCCGGGCGCCTATACTATCGGCCAACTTTTACCGGAAGCGGCTGCTAACATCCACGCCTTGCCGCCCGCTGGAAGGCCGGCCCCGATTCGGCGAGTCCATTCCCAGCCCGGTTGAAAGCCACGCCTTGCCGTTCCTTCTGGATTAACCTATTGCCGCTAGGAGGTCAGATGAGATTTACCCCTTTCAGGCGAATGCTCGCCTCGGCGTTCGCCGCCGTCATGCTCGCTTCCCCCGCCTCCGCGCAGGAGTTCCGCGCCTCGCTGAACGGCCACGTCAGCGACCCCTCGGGCGCCGTCATCTCCGGCGCCGCCGTCAGAGTCCGCAGCCAGCAGACCGGGCAGGAGACGACCGCCACGACCACCGAGGACGGCAACTACACCGTCCCCTCGCTGCTGCCGGGCGCCTACACCGTGACGGTCGAGGCGCAGGGCTTCAAGAGCTCCGTCACCGAGAACCTCGAACTCCACGTCAGCGACAAGGCCACGCTCGACGTGACGCTGGAGGTCGGGCAGGTCGGCGAGGTGCTCACGGTCAACGCCGAGGACGCCGCCCTGCTCGAACGCGACACGGCCACGCGCGGGCAGGTCATCGAGAACCGCCGCATCGTCGAGCTGCCGCTCAACGGCCGCAACCCGATCATGCTCGCCACGCTCGCGCCCGGCGTCCAGTTCAACGGCAACCCGCAGTTCACGCGCCCCTTCGACAACGGCGACAACGCGCAGTTCTCGATCAACGGCGGCGTCCAGCGCCACAACGAGTTCCTCCTCGACGGTGCGCCGAACAACGCCGTCACCGACGCCGACACGGCCCGCACCCGCAGCAGCAACAACATCGCCTACGTCCCGCCCGTCGACGCCACGCAGGAGTTCAA
>DATMVI010000315.1:0-3333 GCA_035563275.1 Pyrinomonadaceae bacterium | reverse complement strand
CGCGGGAGTCTTGCGGGCCGGGCGATGAGCGCCGCGCACGCGCACGCCGGGCGGGCGGGCGGCCCGTGGGCGCGGGCCGAGTTCGGCGACGCGCTCCTCTTCCTCTACGCGCTCGTCTTCGCGCGGCAATACTTCTGGGTCGTCGGCCACAACGCCCCGGCGTGGGCGCTCGCGGCCGCGCTGGCGCTCGCCGCCACCTACTTCTACGTCAAGACGAAGCCGTTCGCGCCCGAGCCCGTGGGCCGCGACTTCTGGCTCGTCGTCGCCCTGCCGCTCCTCTTCGTCTACGCGCTGCGCGCGCCCTTCCCAGACCTCTCTTTCGACGTTTTCAACTACCGCCTGCTCCACGCCGAGCGCTCTTTGCGCGGGCCGCTCTTCGCCCCCGGCGACTTCTTCCCCACGCCCGCGCCCTACAACCCCGCGCCCGACACCCTGACCGGGCTCTTCCGCCACCTGCTCGGCTACCGCCTCGGCACCGTCGTCAACCTCCTCGCGCTCGTCTGGGCCGCGCAAATTCTGGACAGGATTTTGCGCCCCTTCGTCGAGCGCCCGCGGCTGCGCGCGCTGTGCGTGCTCGCCGCCGTGCTGGCCGAGCACGTGCTCTTCGAGGTCAACACCTACATGGCCGACCTGCTGGCGCTGCCGCTGCTGCTGGAGGCGGCGCGGCTGACGCTGCGCGCCGGCGAGGCCGAGCGGCCGCGGGCGGTCTTCATTCACGTCGCGCTGCTCGTCGGCGCGGCCGCGGCCTTCAAGCTGACGAACCTCTTCGCCGCCGTGCCGCTCGCCCTCGTCTGCCTGTGGCACGCGCTGCGCGGCCCGCGGCGCCTGAACGCGGGCGGGTTGACGACGACGGCGGCGCTCGCGCTCGCGGCCTTCGCCGCACCGCTGCTGCCCTTCGCCGTCTACCTTTACGCGGAGACCGGCAACCCCGTCTTCCCGTTCGCCAACGGCCTCTTCCGCTCGCCGTTCTGGCCGACGTGGGGCGGGTGGGACGAGCGCTGGGGGCCGAGGGGCCTGTCGGAGACGCTGCTCTGGCCCGCGCTCGCCTTCTTCGAGCCGGCGCGCCACTCGGAGCTGTCGGTCTACTCGGGCCGCCTCGCCGTCGGCCTCGCCGCGTCGCTCGCCGGCCTCTTCGTCGCGCGCCGCCACCCGACGGCGTGGGCGCTCTGCTTCGTCAACCTCGCGGGCTGCCTCCTGTGGAGCGCCCTCGGGATGGGCTACAGCCGCTACGGCCTCCACCTCGAACTGCTCTCGGGCGCGGCCGTCGTCGCCGTCGCGGCGATACTGCTGCGACGCGCGACGGCGACGGCCGCGCCGGCCGGCGACTTCGGCTCAGACCCCGCGCGGCCGCGACGTTTGTCTTTATCGCCCGTGCCGGCCGCGGCCGCCTCCCTCCTAGTCGCGCTGCTCTGCGCGCAGGTCTTGCTCGCCTGCCGCCTCGTCGCGCGCTACGAGTGGGCCATGCGCCCGACGGCCTTCGGGGACTTCGGCGCGTGGGCCGCCGAGGCGAAGGATTTTTTGCGCGACCGCTCGCTCGCCTCCTACCTGCCGGCCGCGGAGCGCGCGCGGCTCGCGGGCGTCGGCGTGTGGGTCGAGAGCGGGATGAAGTCGAACGGCGTCGAGGCGCTGCTCTCGCCCGAGACGCCGGTGCTCGGCGTCCGCCACCACGAGTTCTTCACCACGGACGAGTCGTGGCGGCGCTTCGCCGGGGCGGTCGGCGCGGCGCGGGGCCGCCGCGCGCTCTCGCTCTGCCTGCCCGAAGAGTTGCCGGCCGCGGTCGCCGTCGTCCGCTCGCGCGGCCTCTCCGTCGAGCGCTCGACGCCCTTCGAGCTTCCTTTCTTTTCCGAGCGGCGGGGGGTCGGTATGATGTTGCTCGAAATCTCTCTGCCCGAAAGTGAGGAGGGCTTACGACGGCCCGCCGAGGAATGAACGTAAAAGTAGACAGTAGTCAGTAGTCAGTAGCGCCCCGCGTTGTTGATGCTGACGCCGACACCCTAACGGTTCGCTACCGAAGGTCTTCCTACTGACTACTGACTACTGTCTGCTCTCTCTTATGCTTCTCGCCTACTTCAGCCCTTTGAACCCGCAGCGGTCGGGCATCGCCGACTACAGCGAGGAGCTTTTGCCGCACCTCGCCGAGGGCGCGCAGATCACGCTCTTCGTGGACGGCTTCGCCCCTTCGAGCCGCGAGGCGCTGGCGCGCTTCCCCGTCGTCGACTACCGGCGCGACCCGGCGGCGCTCGGCCGGCTCGAAGGGTTCGACGCGGTCGTCTACCACATGGGCAACGACCACCGCTACCACGCCGGCATCCTCGAAGCCATGCGCGCCCGGCCCGGCGTCGTCGTCTTCCACGACTTCGCGCTGCAAGACTTCTTCCTCGGCCTCGCGCGCGAGCGCGGCGACTGGAGCGTCTACCTCGAAGAGGTCGCCGCCTGCCACGGCGAGCCGGCGCGGGCCGCGGCCGCCGAAGCGCTCGCGCGCGGCGGCTCGCCCGCCATCCTCGAACGCCCGCTGGATTTCCCACTCAACTGCCGCCTCGCGCGCGAGGCCGAGGCCATCGTCGTCCACTCCGGGTGGGCGCGCGCGCGCTTCGCCGCGGCCGCGCCCGGCGCGCACGTCCGCCACATCCCGATGCCGGTCAGGCCGCACCCCGCGGGCGCGCGCGCGACCACAGAGGCCGGCGAGATTCGCGTCGCCAACTTCGGGCTCATCACGCCCGGCAAAGGCATCGAGCACGCCCTGCGCGCGCTCTCGCGGCTCAAAGACCGTTTCGCCTTCCGCTACACGCTCGTCGGCGAGCCGAACCCGTTCTTCGACGTGCGCGAGCTCGTCCGCCGCTACGGGATGGAAGACCGCGTCCGCATCACGGGCCACGTCACGCTCGCGGAGTTCGAGCGCCACATCCGCGAGACCGACATCGCCTTGAACGTGCGCGAGCGCACCGTCGGCGAGACCAGCGCGAGCCTCTGCCGCATCATGGCCGCCGGCGTCTGCGCGCTCGTCGCCGACGCCGGCTGGTACGCGGAGCTGCCCCCGGACTGCGTCGTCAGGATCGAACTCGGCGAATACGCCGACGCCCTCCACGTCGCCTACCTCGAAAGGCTCATGGCCGACGCCCCCCTGCGCTCGCGCATCGGCGAGAACGCGCGCCGCTACGCGCTCCGCGAGCACGCCATCGAGCGCAGCGCCTCGGATTACCTCGACCTCCTCCGCGAAGTGGTCGCGCGCCGGCCGCGCCGCCGCTTCGTCGCCGGCGTCGCCGCCGAGATGGCCGCGCTCGGGCTCCGCCCCGAAGAGGACGAGGCGGTCATGCGCCGCGTCGCCGCCGAGGT
>DATMVI010000314.1:0-2869 GCA_035563275.1 Pyrinomonadaceae bacterium | reverse complement strand
CAGGCGCGCAACGCCCTGCGCACCTTCGCCGAGGAGACCGGCGGCGTCTACATCCCGATCACCTTCGAGGGCGAAATCCCCTCGGCCATGCACACCATCAACGTCCTGATGCGCAACCAGTACAGCCTCGCCTTCGCCCCCGGCCCGGCGCGCGACGACAAGGCCAAGCGCCGCAAGCTCGTCGTCAAGGTGGACGTGGACGGCGACGGCAAGTACGACGAGAAGGACTACGAAGTCCGCGCCCGCCAGTACTACAACCCGCCGAAGGGCGCCGAGCAGAAGGCGGAAAATAAGAAGTAGCCAGTAGTCGGTAGTCAGTAGCCGGTAGAAGAAACGAAGCGGGCGTCGAGATTTAACCTCTCGACGCCCGCTTCACGTCGTTTTCTACTGTCTACTGACTACCGACTACTGGCTACTTTTTTACGCCCCGTAGAGTCTGAGGCGGAACTCGTCGTTGAAGAGGTGGAGTTCGGCCCTGCGGCCGGAGAAGAGGCGCGCGTGGCGGAGCAGGGCGGGCAAGCCGCCGGGCGGGAGCGCGAGCCCGTAGGCGGGGCTGGCGAAGAGGGCGGCCGTCTGCGGGTTGAGCCGCTGCGGCACGCCGTAGCGGATGGCGCGCGCCGTCGCCGCGGCGAAGCCGTTGGCGCGCCGCGGGTTCGTCAGCTCGATGGTGCGGTCGAAGACGTTGAGCCGCGTCGAGAGGCCGGGCAGCGCGAGGTCGCGGTGGACGAGCGCGTTGGCGACCGCCTCGGTGACGGCCGTACGGTGGTAGTTGGCGCGCGCGAGCGCGTCGCCCTCGCCCTCGCGCCCCGGGAACTGCCGCGGCCGCTTCTCCCAGAGGTCGCAGTAGCGTTCGACGAAGCGCATCAAAGCCTCGAAGAGCGTGTGGAGGTTGCCCGTCAGTTCGGTCGTCTCGACCACTGGCGACTGCGCGGTGTCGCCGGCGTAGCGCGTGGCCGTGACCGAGGCGCGCGGCAGGAGCTTCGCCACGCTCTCGTCGCGCCCGAACAGCAGCAGGCCCGCGACCGTGGGCGCGACGCGCTCCGACCTCAGGCCCTCGGCGGCGGGCGCGGCCAGCAGCAGGTCGCGTTCTAAAACTTCGGCCGTCGGGTAGCCGGCCGAGGCACGCGCGCCGTCGAAGGCGTCGCCCTCGAACTCGCGCACGAAGCTCCACAGGTGCGCCTCGTCTATGTCCTCGACCTCGGCCCCGACGGCGGCGACGTTCTCGAAGGCCGCGGGGCGCGACTCGTCCATGAGCGCCGACAGCTCCTCGCGCGTCGCCTCGCGCTTCTCGGCCCCGAGCCGCACGAAGTAGCGCCCGTCGCGCGTGCGGTAGGGCCGCCGCCGGGCCTCGACTTCGAGCGCGACGATGCGCGTGCCGTTGTCGAAGGCGACCACGTCGATGAAGGGGAAGACGCGCGGGACGATGTCCTCGCGGCAGATGCGGGCCAGTTCGTCGCGGACGGCCTCGGCGTCGTCGACGCCTTCGACGCGGAGGTTGTCGTTGACGCCGAAGACGACGAGGCCGCCGCCCGTGTTGGCGAGGGCGACGATGGACTGGGCGATGCGTTCGGGGTTCGAGAGCTTGACCTTGAGTTCGAGGTAGGTGTCCTCGCCGCCGCGCACGAGCGACATCAGCTCCGAGCGCGAGGTCTGGGGCGCGGGCGTCGTCAGGTACTCTTGGAAAGAGCGTCCCGAAGAGGGTTCGTGACGCTGGTTGCGGAATTTTTTGCGAGCCATTTGTGTCGGGGCGGGGCTTGCAACCACCCGCCCGGGCGCGCGAGGGCGCGCCGCTGGAATAAGGGAGTAGACAGTAGACAGTAGTCAGTAGTCAGTAGGCTCCGCGTCACGAGTGTTGACGCTTCGGCCTGAGCGATTCGATAGCGAAGGTAGTTCTACTGACTACTGACTACTGTCTACTGACTACTGTCTACTCCTACATCACCTGACTGTCCCCTTCGCCGCCGCGGCCGGTGACGGCTTCGAGGATGTCCAGCTCGCGCCGGGCGAGCGAGCGCCCCTGCGGGGCGAGCAGGAGCGCGTAACTGACGGCCGAAAGGGTTGCGAACGCGGCGAGTATAACATACTTGAGGGCGAGGCTGTCCGCGAGGTGCGCGCCCAGAACGGCCGCCGCCGGCACGAGCATCAGCGCGAGGAAGAAGGGCAAGACGAGCAGCCCCGCCACGCCCGAGCGGTTCATCCGCTTGCCGAACTCGACGCGCTTCGGGAACTGGAGCGAGAGCCAGTTGCCGAAGGCGTTGAAGAGCGCGGCGTAGGTGACGAAGGAGAGCGCGGCGAAGGCGGCCGTCTCCCACGTCAGGTCGCGGAAGACCAGCCCGCCCGCGACGACGCCGGCCGCGGCCAGCGCCGCCGTGATGAGCGTGAGCGCGAGGTTCTTGCCGAGCAGGAGCGTCCGCCGCGCGACCGGCGCGAGCACGAGCGCGCGCATCCCCGACCCCTCGTAGCCGAAGAGGTTCGTCGTCAGGGGCGACATCAGCGTGAAGACGTAGAGCACGGTGAAGACCGTGCCCGCGCCCTCGGCGTAAGGCGTCGGCAGCGAGAAACCGCCCCGGCCGCCGCCGCCCAACGTCATCCGCAGGACGACGGTCAGCCCGACCGCCATCAGGATGACGACGCGCAACTGCGCGTTGCGCGCCGCGTAGCGCAGCTCCTTCTCGACCACCGCCGCCAGCTCCGGCCCGAGCGGCGCGAGACGCCACCCGGCGTAAGCTTCCCGCCCCCGCGCCTCCGGCTTCTGCGCCGCGCCGCGACGCCCGCGCCCGCCGCCCAGTCCCAGCGCCGTGCGCCGCGCGACGCGGTAGGCGCAGAGGACGCAGGCGAGCGCGTAGGCTGCGAGCAGCGCGAGCGAGGC
>DATMVI010000313.1:0-13405 GCA_035563275.1 Pyrinomonadaceae bacterium | reverse complement strand
CGCGGGATGCCGAGCGAGGTGCTGGCGTCGATGAGGCCGGGGTAGACGGTGAGGCCCGCGCCGTCGATGACGCGCGCGTCCGGCGGGGCCGCGACGTTGGCGCCGACGGCGGCGATCAGCCCGTCGCGGACGACGACCGTGCCGCGCTCGATGGTCGGGCCGGCCAGCGTGACGACGCGCGCGCCGGTGATGGCGTAGACGCCGACGCCCTCGGAGGGGCGCTGCGCGCCGGCGCGGGGCGGGGCCGCGAGGCCCGCGAGGGCGGCCGCGAGCGCGAGGGCGGCGGCCGGCCTGAATAGGGAGTTTCTCATGGTGGTCGGGCTTCCTGTCCGGGGACGAGAAACCGCCGCGCCCTCCGGCCCCGCGTGAGCCGGAGGGAAGCGCGGCCGCTTGTGTGTCTTTAGAAAACTTTGAAGGCGCGCCGCCGCGGGCGTGCCGCGGCCCCGCCGGGCGGAGGCGCGGCGGGGCGGGCGACGGCAGTTTCATGACGGCCCGCTTGCTACGCGGGCCGCGCGGGGAAAGTTTCAGGGCGCCGCGGAACTGAGCGGGCGCGGATTGCGGGCCGGAAATTAGTCCCGAGGCCCGAGGCCCGAGTTAACAGACGAACCGCCGGCGGCGGCCGCCTTCTCACCCGCAACCCGGGACTCGGAACTTCTTCAACGCGCAACCCGCGCGCTCGGCCCTTAGCGGTTGTTGTTGGCCGCGCGGTTGGCGCTGTTGGTGTTCGAGCCGCCGCCGACGGTGAGCTGGTTCTTGACGCTCTTGACGCCTTCGACGCCCTGCGCGGCCTTCGCGGCGGCCGACTTCTGGTCGTTGCTGCCGACGCTGCCGCGCAGCGTCACGACGTTGTTGTCCACGTCCACGTTGATGGTCGAGTCGCGGAGATCGTCGACGGTGGCGAGCGCCGCGCGCACCTTGAAGTGAATCCAGCCGTCCTCGGCCCCCTGCCCGATGGACTGGCCGGCGCGGTTGGCCTCGGAGCGGTAGTTGGCGTCGGCGCGGGTGTAGTCCTCGCGCGAGTTGTAGTTGCCGTTGTAGGCGCTGCCGGCCGGCGTGGGCGTGGCCGTCACGGTGGCGTTGGCGTTGGTGTTGGCGTTGCGGTTGGCGCCGCCGTTGGCGTTGGCGCCGTTACGGTTGTCGTCGCCGCCGCACGCGGCCGCGAACGCGAGCACGGCGGCGGCCGCCGAGGTCAGCAAAAGTCTTCTCGTCATAGGTTCTCCTGTTGATGTGGCGCTGACGAAATCGGCCCGCGCGCGAGGCCGGGCGCGGCGGCTCGCCCCCGGTCAGTCCGGGGCCGCCGCTGGTTCACGACTATTCACGACGTACGGGCTACGAAACTGGCGCATATCTTAGCGCCGAAGGGGGAAGGGGGACAAGAGGAAAGGGAGCGGGGGCCGGGCGGCGGGCGCCGGGGAAGACGATTCGCTTTTCCCCGGCGCCCGCCGCCCGGCGCCTACCACTTGATGGTGCCTTCCTGCGAGGTGTCGATGGAGGCCGTGTCGGGGCCGCCGAAGAAGAAGCCGCGCATGTTGTCGAAGAGGAAGTTCTGCGCGTCGTCGCTCATCAGGTCGAGGCCGTAGTGGTTGATGATCATGTTCTGGCGCTGGAGCCACTCGGCCCAGCAGACCTGACAGATTTCGGAGCCGACCCGCTGCCCCAACTCGTTCGGGAAGGGCGCGTAGCCGAGCGCCGCCCGCCGCTGCCCGCACCGCGCGCAAGTGATCTCTTCAGCCATCACAATTCTCCTTCAGCCTTTACCGCGACATTACACACGGCCGGGGCGCGCACGTCAATCGGGCGCCGCGCCGCCCGAGCCTTGCGCGGCGCGGATGGCGGCGAGCACGGCGTCGTCTTTGGGGCGGAAGAGCGAGAGCGGCTGCACCTTGCGGTGGCGGAGGCGGCCGCCGGCGTCGATGACGGCGACGGCGCGGGCCGCGCGGTTCGGCAGCCACGAGGTCGCGCCGTAAAGGCGCGCGACGCGGCCGCCGGGGTCGGAGAGCAGCCGCAGCGGCAGCCCGTGGCGCTCGGCGAAGCGCCGGTGCGAGTCGGCCGTGTCGGTCGAGACGCCGACCACCTCCGCGCCCGTCGCGGCGTAGTCCTCCCACCGGTCGCGCACCGAGCACAACTGCTTCGTGCAGACGGGCGTCCCGTCGCCGGGGTAGAAGAGCAGCACGACCACCTTGCCGCGCTGGTCCGAGAGACGCCACTCGCGCCCCCCGCCGTCCTTCAACGTGAAGTCGGGCGCGGGCGCACCGACCTCCGCCGTGTCTGTGCTCATCGCTCGCCTCTCAGCCCTGAAAGTCTCTGATGTCTTTGAAGGGCGTCTCGGGGTCTGTGAAGTCGGGGCGGTAGTAGTGCGACGCGCCGTCGTACTCCTGCATCCAGCCCTCCTCCATCCCCAACTCGTCCAAGAGCGCGACGGCGCGCCACCACTCGCCCTCGGTGATGCGGCGCGAGAGCAGCGCGTAGCGCTCGTCGGCGGCCGCCCGGTTCGTCGCGTAATACTGCGCCATGAGCGAGACGGCGACGCGCGGGCTCAGCTCGTCGCGCACCCACGTGAGCGACTCGCGCACGCCGGCGAGGTCGTTGGGGAGGACGAGCAGGCGGACGACGAGGCCGCGCCTGAGCAGGCCGTCTTCGCCGAAGGCCAGCCGGTCGCCGGTCTGCCGGAACATCTCGCGCAGCGCGGCGCGCGCGTGCTCGGCGTAGGCGGGGACTTTCGAGTAGGCGTAGCCGTCGGCGGAGTCCGCGTACTTGAGGTCGGGCAGGTAAACGTCTATCACGCCTTCGAGCAGGCGGAGGACTTCGACGGAGTCGTAGGCGTTGGTGTTGTAGACGAGCGGGAGGCGCAGCCCCTTCCCGGCGGCGACGAGGACGGCGCGCGCCAGCTGCGGCGCGAAGTGCGTGGGCGAGACGAAGTTGATGTTATGGCAGCCGCGCTCCTGCAACTCAAGCATCATCGCGGCGAGGCGCTCGTGCGTCACCTCGTTCTTCAGCTGCGCCTTGTGCGCCTGCGAAATCTGGTAGTTCTGGCAGTAGACGCAGCGCAGGTTGCAGTTGCCGAAGAAGACGTTGCCGGCGCCGCGCGTGCCCGACAGCGCCGGCTCCTCGCCGAAGTGGGGCGTGTAGGAGCTCACAACCGGGAGGCTCCCCGAGAAGCACCGCGCGAGCTGACCCTCCGTCCGGTTGTTGCCGCAGTCGAGCGGGCAGATGTTGCAACTGAGCAGCAACTTTTCAAGGGCTCGCACCCTCCGCTCCAGCTCACCGGACTCGTATAAATCCAAGTATGACGGCCGACAATCTGCTGACATGATTAACCTCTGCGTCCGTTTAAGCCGACCTCCGCGGCCGGCGCCGACGGTCGCTCTTCTCCTTCGGAAGGGGCGGCGGGGAATCCCGTCAAAAAGCCGTCAAGCCTTCCGGGCGAGTCGCGGGCCTCTTCAGCGCCTCGTTCGCTTATGAGTATAACCGGAAGCCCCCACAGTTAAAGAGCCGGGGACTCACGGAACCGCCGAGCCGTCTCGCGCGCGTAGCCGGAAGCCGACGAGTTGCCGCGGCCGTCTGAAGCCGGGAGGGCGCCCCCGAGGCGTGGAGGGCCGGCATCGCACGCGAGCCTGTCCCGGTAGGACAGGCTCGCGTGACGAGTAGGCTCGGCGGCCCGTGCGCTTCAACGACCCGTGAGAGCGTCTCCGGCGGGCGGCGCGCGACGGGGCAGGCCGCTTCGTCGGGTAGAGCTGCTCGACGAACGAGTCAGGCGGCCAGCGCCTTGTACGTCACCGCGGCGAGAGCCATCCTCGCCTCTCGTGCTCTTCTCTGTGCCTCACTGTGCGCCTGTATTAACCGCACCGCCATCTTCCCGATGATGACGGCGTTCAGAAGACTAACCCCGGCCGCCGTCACACCGGCGCGCGCGAGCCTCCTGATGTCTTCGTCGAAGTCGAGTGTGTAGAAGACGGCCCCCGGCGGGGCGAACGGGTAGGAGAGGGTCATCAGCATCTTATCTCCGTGAGGGAGGAGAAGAATCGGCGGGAAGAAGGTGTCCGTGCCGAGTTTCCACTCCCCATCATCCGGCGCCCCCTTTTCCCAGATGTTGAGCATCATGGTGTAGACCCGCGCCTCCACTACCGCCGAGACGACGCCGTACGGGGTGAGCGGCTTGATTTCGTATACGTCGCCCGTGCCGTAGTGGCGGAGGTCGGGTCTGACAGTCCAACGTCTGCCCGTCAGGATGCCCCGGTTATACGCCCCCTGCCCGGCCCCGTATTTAAGCCCGTTCCCGATGCTAAAGCCGCGATTCGGGTTGAAACCCTTCACGTCGACGAAGTGGTCGCCGTACACGCCGATGTAGTACTGGCCGATCACCTTGTGAATGTCTGTGCCCTCCTGCGGGGTGTGGAGGCCGGTCGGGTCGGTCGCATCGACGGGGTTGTTCTGCGTGTAGGCGTACCGGTGCTGGGTGGGGGGAGCGTGTAAGGCTCCGCGATACGGATCCATCGAGAGGAAGCGGCCGGCGGACGGGTTGTAGTAGCGCGCGCGCAGGTAATAGAGCCCGCTCGCCACGTCGTTCTGCTCGCCCGTGTAGAGGAATGAGTTGACGGTCGTCCCGCTGCTCGACGTAAGTTGGCCGAAAGCGTCGTAAGAGTAGCTGTCGGTGACGGCGCCGCCCGCGTCCGTCAGCGCTCTGGTCGAGCCGAGAGCGTCGTGCAGGTAGAAGGAATCGACGCCCTGACGGCGCTGGCTGATCAGCTCAAGGCCGTAGGTGTAAGAGGCGACGACGCGCCCGCCGCCGTCCGTTTCGACGAGCACCTGCGGCGCCCGGCTCGTCGAATCAACCACGTAATTGGTGACGGCGCCGCTCGCGTCGGTGGCGCGCGCGCGATTGCCGTTGGCGTCGTAGCCGTAAGTGAGCGCGGAGTCGTCGGGCTGCGTCACCCGCGTGAGGCGCCCGCGCGCGTCGTAGGCGTAACGCGTGGCGGAGGTGGGGGTGGTCTTCGAGATGGTGTTGCCGTCGGCGTCATAAGCGAAAGTATGCGCCCCGTCGGAGGTCAGTTGGTCGTTGCCGTTGTAGGTGTAGTTGACGGTCGTGTTCGTCAGGGAGTCGGTGGCGGTCAGGCGGTTGCCGACGGCGTCGTAGGTGTAGCCGAGCTGCCGCCGGACGTTGCCGCCCGCGTCCTTGTAAGTCTCGCCGGTCAGGCGCGACTTCGCATCGTAGGCGTACTCGACCGATGAGCCGTCCGCCTGCGCGACCTTCGTGCGCCTGCCGTTGGCGTCCCGCGTGTAAGCCTCGTGGAAGACGGCGACCCCGCCCGGGTTCGTCGTTTTGATGGACGAGAGTTGGTTCATCCGGTCGTAAGTCTTCGCCGTGACGAGCCCGTTCGGGTGATTGATGGCGACGACGTTGCCCGCCGCGTCGTAGGCGTAAGAGGTGACGAGACCGCGCGGGTCTGTCACCTTCGCCAGCCGGTTCTTCACGTCGTAGCTGTAACGAGTCTCGCCGTCGGGCGTCGTGATTTTGGTGCGGTTCCCCGCGAGGTCGTAGGCGTAGCCGACGGTCGTGCCGTCGGGGTAGCGCACGCTAGTGACGCGCTCCATCGCGTCGTAGTCGAAGTCTATGACGCCGGCCGCGTCCGTCACGGTGTCGCGTTTGCCGCTCGGGGTGTAGGTGTAGGTTACCGTCTTCGCGTCCGCGTAGCGAACCAGAGAGAGGCGGTTCATGTCGTCGTACTCGTGGGCGGTCGTGCGCCCCTGACGGTCGGTCTGCGAGGTGACTCGCCCGAGCCCGTCGTACGCCATCAGCTCGGTCGTGCCGTCCGGGTACGTCCTCTTGACGAGCCGGTTCAGCTTGTCGTAATCCGAGACGGTCTTGCGCCCGTTCGCGTCGGTTGACGAAATCAGGTTCCCGTTCGCGTCGTACTCGTAGCGTGTGACGCCGCCGCCGGGCTGCGTGACCGTGAGCAGGCTTCCTTCGCCGTCGTAGGTGAAGGCGGTGACGTTGCCGAGGGCGTCGCGCTGAGAGACCACCTCGCCGAGCGAGTTGTAGGTGTTCTCGAAGAAACTCCCGTCCGGCAGCGTCGTCCGCACGCGCCGGTTGCCGCGGTCGAAGGTGAAGGAGGTCGTGTTGCCGTTGCCGTCGCGCAGGCCGGTGAGGTTGCCGACGGCGTCGTAAGCGTAGTGCGTCTGGTTGCCGAGCGGGTCTGTCTGCGAGGTGACCTGATCGAGCAGGTCGTACTGGAAAGAGGTGGTGTTGCCGAGCGGGTCAGACTCGGCCGTCTTGCGCCCCTTCGCGTCGTATTGATACCCGAGCGAAACCCCCGTCGAGATGGTGAGCTTCGTCGGCAGACTCACGGAATCACGCTCGACCGCCGGCGTCAGGCCGCCCGGCACGGAGCTGCCCGCGAGCTGACCGTTGGCGTCGTAGCGGAGGCGGAACTGCGTGCCGTCGGCGTTCGTCGTTTGCAGCGGCATCCCGCGGAAGTTGCTGGAGACTTCGGTGCGATGGCCGAGGGCGTCCACGCTGGCGGAGAGGTTGCCGGCCGGGTCGTACTCGCTGCGCGTGACGTTGCCGAGGGCGTCGACGGTGGCCGTCAGCAGCCCCGACGCGTTGTAATTGAACTGCGTGGCGTTCCCCTTCGCGTCGGTGACGGAGGTGCGGTTGCCGAGCGCGTCGTAGGTGTGGAGCGTGACGTTCCCGAGGCGGTCGGTCTCCTTCGTCAGGTTGCCGAAGGAGTTGTACTCGAAAGAGGAGGTCTGGGCGGCGGCGTCGGTGCGCGTCAGCACCAGCCCGCGCGCGTTGTAGGTGAAGGTGGTCGCGTTGCCCAGCGCGTCGGTCGTCGAGGTGAGATTCCCCGCGGCGTCGTACGCGCTCGCCGTCGTGTTCCCGTTAGCGTCGGTCACGCTGGTCACTTGGTTGCGCGCGTTGTAGGTGTAACGCGTGAGCCGATTCTGGGCGTCGGTCCTCGTCAGGACGTTGCCGCGCGGGTCGTAGGTGTAGGTGGTGGTGTTGCCGAACTGGTCGGTTTCGGTGAGGCGGTTCCCGGCCCCGTCGTACGTCGCCCGCGTGACTTTGCCGTGGGCGTCGGTGATGCTGAGGACGTTGCCTCTCCGGTCGTACTCGTAGACGGTAACGTCGCCTTTGCGGTTCGTGATGACCTGCTGCCGACTGTTCGGGTCGAAGTCGAAACGGATGGCCTTGCCCTCCTCGTCCGTGATGCTCAGGAGGCGGCCGCCCGCGTCATACTCATTTCTGACGCCGCGACGGTTCATGGGGTCGGTGATGTCGAGCAGCCCGTGCGACGAGTCGTACGTGTAGCGCGTGACGCGCCCGTCCTGATCGGACATGCTGACGAGGTCGCCGCCGAGGTCGTAGGCGTAGTCGAGGTTGTTGCCCGCCGGGTCGGTGATGCGCGTGATGCGGTTCTGCGCGTCGCGCGTGAAGGAGATGCTCTTGCCGCTGGAATGAATGATCCCGGCGGGGGTGATGCTCAGGCTGTTGCCGTTCGTGTCCCTCAGGCTTTGGAGCCCGGCCTTTTCGTCGAGGATTAAGACCGTCCCGTCGGGTGTCGTTAACTGGAAGCGGGTCGGGTCGTAGACGTCTAGCGTCTCGCTGCTGACGAGTTCGCCGAAACCCGGCGCGGGGCCGGTGAAGAAGACCTCGTTGTCGCTGCCGAGCGCCGTCAGGGTCGCGCCCCGCGTGTCGGCGTCCCCGGCCAGTTGGGTGAAGTTGACTCTGGCGAACTGCAAGGGGGCGAGGGCTTGGCACTGCGGGTTGGTGCTCGTCGCGAAGTCGTAGACCGTTCCGTCGGGGAAGGTCACGGTGACGGTCGAAGGCTTCGCGGCGCGCAGGCAGTAGGTCGGGAAGATGCCGCCGCTGGTGGTCTGCTCCCAAGCGTTGCCGAGCGGCGCGCTCTTCTCGACGCGCACGTTTTTCATCCCGAGCGTCCAGCCCGCGCCGAAGTCGCCCGTGCGCTTGTCGCGGCTGTCATAGGTGCGCGAGATGGTGATGGGGATGCCGGCCACGGGCACGGCGAGGTCTGTGAACGAGAGGGTGAAGACGCCGACCTTCAGGTCGCCCGTGACGACCGCGGAGAAGGCGGAGACGGATGTCTGGCCGTGGGCATCGGTCGCCACGAGGCGCACCGTGTAGCTGCCGTTGAGCAGCAGGGTCGGGTCGAAGACGCCGAGCAGGCCGTTCGATACGGCGGCGGTGCCGGAAGCGAAGGTCGTCCAGACCTGTCCGGGGCTCGGGCTGTTGAGGCCGTACTCAAGCCTCCACGCGCCGCCGCTGACGCTGCCGATGATGTTGGCGCGGTCGGAGATGCGGCTCCCGTCGGCGGGACTCGTGAGCTGCGCGACGGGCGGCGGGACGGCCGCATTGACCGTCAGCGTCACCTCATCGCTCGCCGTGAGTTCCGAATCGCTGGCGGTCAGGCGCAGCACGTACGTCCCTTCCACGCCGGCCGAGGCGAGCGTCGTGGCGCTGCTCGGGTTGGTGAAAGTCACGCTGCCGGGGCCGCTCACCTGTGACCATGAGACGGCGAGGGGGCGGCCCTCGGGCCAGCCGTCGTCGCCGGCCGTGCCTGAGAGGGTCGCGGTTTTGGGGAGCGTGATTGTGAGGTCTGCGCCCGCGTTGACGACCGGCGTCTGGTTGGCGCCGCCGACGGTGACGGTGAGCTCGTCGTGCGCGGCGAACTCCGTGTCGCCGGCCGTCAGCCGGAGGACGTAGGTGCCCGCCGCGCCGAAGCGTGCGGCGGTCGCGGCCGCGTCCGGCTGCGAGAAGGTGACGCCGCCGGGCCCTGAGACTTTGCTCCAAGCGACGAGGAGCGCGGCGCCGCGCGGCAGGCCGTCGTCGGTGACGGTGCCGGCGAGGGGGGCCGCCTCCGGGTGTGTCACCGAAAGGTCGGGGCCGGCGTTGACGGCGGGCGCCTCGTTCGGCGGCAGGACTTCGACGACGACGGCGTCGCTGCTGCCGAGGGCCGAGTCGGAGGCCGTCAGCCTTAACTCGTACGTGCCGGTGGAGCCGAAGGTGACTTCCGTGGCGGCAGAATTCGGGTCGGCGAAGGTGACGGCGCCCGGCCCGCTCACCTTGCTCCACGCGACGGCGAGCCGCTGGTTACTCGGCAGCCCGTCGTCGCAGGCGGCGCCGCGCAGGGCCGTGCCGGTGACACCCGCGAGCGTCTGGTCGGGGCCGGCGCTCACTTCGGGCGCGAGGTTGGTCGGGGCCGCCGTCTCGAAGCCGGCCGTGCCGAGGATGAGGTCGTAGAGGACGGGGCTCTCGCCGCTCGAAGCGCGCTCGAACTCGACCGTCACGAGCGCGTAGCGGCCCGCGGGCGCCTCCGGGTCGTCGCCGTTCGAGACCGTCACCGGGGGGCCGAACGTCGCGCCGTCTTCGCCGGTGGCGAAAGCGACGGTGAGCAGGCCGCCTCCGCAGACCCGCGCCGACCAGCCAACGCGCCCCCACTCGGCGCCCTCCCTCCCGCTGTCGAAGACCGCCGACCACGCGCCCTTCGCCGGGGCGCCCGACTGTTCGAGCTGCAACTGATCGGGCGTGGCGCGCGTGACGTTGACGAAGCTGCCCTCGTCGAAGTCCGCGTCCAGCGTGTAGGCCTTGAAGGCGGGCTTCTTGTTCGGGTCGGTGACGGTGAGCACGTAGCTCTGCGTGTCGGACGCGCCGCCGGGGTCGCGCGCGCGCACGGTGACGGCGTGCCGGCCCGCCTCGTTCGGCGTTACCGGCCAAGTGATGAGGCCCGTGGCCGGGTCGATGGACATGCCGGCGGGCGCGGCGTCGAGCGAGTAGGTGAGCGCGTCGCCGTCCGGGTCTGTGGCCTCCACGTCGTAGCTGTAGACGCCCCGCACCAGCGACAGGCGGCGGAAGCCGGTGTACTTCACCGACGCCTGCGAGTAGTTGTAGAAGCCGAAGCGGCCGCCGGCGTAGGTCGCGTCGTTGACGGTGAAGTCGGCCAGCGTGGCCTCGCCCTCCCTGACGACGATCCTGATCCGGCCGGGGTGGAACTGGAGAGTAAAGCGGTAGTCGGTGAACTCCTTCCACGGGACGGTGTTGTGATAGAGCGTGCGGACGCGCGCGCCGTTGCCCGCGGTCGGCCAGAAGTCGCGGGTGGTGAGCGGCGAGTCGGCGCTGAAGACCTTGACGCTCATGCCGCGCTCGGCGAAGCCGGTCGAGTCGTTCTGGCTGCCCTGCTTCCAGTCGAAGAGGTAGAAGTGCCCGGGGTTCTGGTAGCCGAAGACGAAGCCGATGAAGTCGTCGTCGCTGGAGGTGTTGACGCGCCACGTCCCTTCCATCTGGTCGTTCGACAGGCTGAAGTCGCTGAGGAGGAAGGAGGCGTCGGCGTTGACCGTCTGCGTGGCGACGCTGTTGGGCAGGTCTTTCACCCAGTTGGCGTTGGACTGCGAGTTCAGTTCGTACTGCTGAACCGTCCACGGGGCGAGGCCGACAAGCTCGCCCTCGCCGGCGGGGGCGGGGCCGAGCGATAACTCGGTGGGCGGCTCGCTGACGATGTCGGGCGGGCCGTTCAGATTCTGCCGGACGGTGATCGTCACCTCGTCGGACTGCGCCTTCAGCGAGTCGGAAGCTTCGAGGAGGAGGACGTAGACGCCCGCCTCGGTGAAGCCGGCGGTCGTGGCGGGCCGGGACGCATCGCCGAAGGTCACGGCCCCCGGCCCGCTCACCTTCGACCACGCGACGGTGAGCCGCCCGCCCGCGGGCAGCCCGTCATCCGTCACCGCGCCGGCGAGGGAGGCCGCCGCGGGGAGCGCGACGCTTTGGTCAGGCCCGGCGTCGACGGCCGGCGGTTGGTTCTCGGGGTGGACGGTGACGAGGAGGTCGTCGCTGACGCTGAACTCGGTGTCGTCCGCCGTCAGGCGCAGCACGTAGTCGCCGGGCGCGGCGAAGGTCACGGCCGTCGAAGGGTCGTGCGGGTCGGCGAAAGTGGCGGCGCCGGGGCCGCTCAAGAGGCTCCAAGCCTTCGTCACGCTCGCGCCGCGCGGGAGCCCGTCGTCCGCCACGACGCCCGCGAGGGCCGCCGCCTTCGGCAGCTCGACGGTCTGATCGGCCCCGGCGTCGACCGTCGGCCTCTGGTTGCGCGGCACCACCTCGACGCTCACGTCGTCGGAGACCGTGAGCAGTGAGTCACCGGCCGAGAGGCGGAGCACGTAGGCGCCGGGTTCGGTGAAGGTGGCGGAGGTGGCGTCGGCGTCGGCGTCGGCGAAGGCGACGGGGCCCGGGCCGGAGACTTTCGACCAGTTGACGGTGAGCCCGCCGCCCGCGGGCAGCCCGTCGTCCGCGACCGCGCCGTTGAGGCTCACCGCGTTCGTCGGGAGCATGACGGTCTGGTCGGGGCCCGCGTCGGCCACCGGCGGGCGGTTGACGGGCGGCGGCGCCACGTCGCTCTCGGTGATCTGAAGGACGCCGTTGCCATGAACGTGGAGCCGGTCACAGGTGACGGTGCCGCGGATGCGCCCGTTGCCCCCGACGGAGACCTCTCCCTGAGGGTTGCGCACGACGCCGTAGAGCACGCCGTTGCCGGTGACGCCGACCGACCCTTGCGAGACGGAGAGCAGAAGGTGTCGTGGGCTGTCGGCCGCGCCGGCCGTCGAGCCGGAGAGGGACACGTTGCCCCTCACCGTTAACTCGACCGGGCCGAGCAGGCGCAGCTCGCTGCCCCCGGAGAGCGAAAGCTCTTCGAGGTTGTAAGATGAAGCCGCGGTCGCCCCCGCGACGCCGAGGACGAGCGCCGTGTGACCGGCCGCGGAGAGTCTGCCGTAGGTGCCCGGCGGGAGGACGATAGCCCCGGCCCTGCCGGAGACGCTGAGATGTCGAAGCGTCGCCGGGTCGCCCAAGTCGTCGCCGGCCTTCGACATGGAAACGTCGCGCGTGCCGGCGGGCGCGGGCGGCAGGGGAACCGGCGCCGGGCTGATCGGGTCGGTGCGCGTGATGACGTGGCGCAAGCTCGCGTTGTTGCTGATGGTGACGGAGTAGCCGGCGGGCTGCGGGCTTTCGACGCCCTCGATGACGCCGCCGAAGGTGGGCTTCCCGCCGCCGACCGTGACGGAGGGCGTGCCGGGGACGAGCAGGTCGGACGTGATCACGTCCGTGCCGTCGAGCGCGACGTTCTCGGGGAGCAGTTGCCAGAGCGCGCCCTCGACGCGCCCGCTGTCGAGCCGCGGGGCGTGGCGCACCACGGCGATCCGGTCATAAATCTGCCTGACGCCGCCGATCTCGGAGAGGGCCGCGGGCGAGAACGCCACCTGCCCCCACCGCCCCACCTGAGCGAGCTGACCGACCTCGAACTCCGAGCCGTTCCAGCGGACGCGCGCGAGCACGCCCGGCGACCCCTGCGCGACGAGGATGTCGCCGATCATCCCCGCGAAAGCGTCGTCCGGCGCGCCCCAGATTTTGCCGCCCGCCGGGTCGACGCCGTAGAAGTTTTCGTGCGCCGGGATGACGCGGATCTCCTCCGGGTCGAGGCCGAGCTGGAAGGCGGCCGAGTTACCCTGCGCGTCGATGGCGTAGACGGCGCCCCGGTCGCCGGCCCCGGCCAGAATCCTTCCGGCCCACGGGCCGTACCTTGCGGCGTCGTCGGGAAGGGTCGTGACGCCGGCGAGGCGCGTGTCGAGGCGCGCGACGCGGGCGGCCGAGCCGGCGGAGTTGACGCGCCACACGCCGCCCGCCGTCGTGACGACGACGAGGTCGCCGCCGAAGACTCCCGTGCGGTCGACGACGAGGCCGCTCGGGAGGCCGTCCTCGCCCGCCAGCGTGACCCACGGATTCTGCGCCGCGGCGCCGTCGGCAGATACACGCGCGACGGCGCCCGCCACGCCCGTGCCGCTGAACAACTCGCCGGGCTTAAAGCCGCCGCGGCTCATCCCCGCGCCGTCGTCACGCGCCGTCGCGATCTTGAGTGGGCCTGCCAGTCCCGAGACGTTCGAGTGCGGGCGGTGCGTGCCGTCGGCGTCGAGCGCCTCGAAGTTGAAGGGCGAGCCCGTCGGGTTGTTTGAGGAGACGACGACTTTGCGCAGCGGCTGATGATGCTCGATGCCGACGTGTCCGGCGAACGGCGTGCCGAGCGGCGTCAGCACCACGCCGAACTGTTCGGCGGCGGGCTTGGCCGTCGCCGTCGGCGCCGAGGCGGCCCGCACGGCCGCGCGTGAGAAGTCCGGGCGCGTGACCGCGGGCGCGGGCGGCGCGACCGTCTGGGCGAGCAGCAGGAACGCCAGCGCCGGTGCGATAAAGCGGCGCGCGCGGAGGGCCGTTGCGCGGGAGTTTTCGGCGGGGCTGGTTCTCGTCCTCTTGGGGCTTTGGAACATCGTCAGGCTCCTTCTCAGGTGAGGCCGGCCGACCCGCGGCGCGCGCGCGTCTCCGGCTGGTAGAATTCTGTGTGGTTAGACCTGC
>DATMVI010000312.1:0-12095 GCA_035563275.1 Pyrinomonadaceae bacterium | reverse complement strand
CCGCGCAGCCACTCCTCGCGGCGCGGCAGCGTGCCGAGGTTGGCGACCGTCTCCGGGTAGTGGCGGCGGAAGTAGGCGAGGTCTGGCGACTTGGGTTCGGGCCTGACGGCGGGCGAACGCTTAAGGAGTGCTGGAGCCGTGGCGACCATAAGAGTATGAAAGGCGGCGGCCGCGGCCGGGCCGCGCCGACTAAGAAAACATTTTGCCAACGGGAGATTAAGCCGTGCGCGCAGTGTAGCCGAAGGCCGCCCGGCGGTAAAGCACGAAGCCGGGCGCGAGAAAAATGTTAGACGGCGCGGACACGAGGGGCACTTTTGATTTTAGATTTGCGACCTAGTCGTCAGCCGCCGGCCCTCAGTTTTTTTGTCTTTAACTGGCGGCTGGCGGCCGATAACTGCCGACCGCGAACCCGGAATCCGAAGTCGCCTACCGCCTGCTCCTCGTAATCAGGCCGATGACGGCGACGAAGAGGGCCGCGCCGATGATGGCCCAGATGACGGGGAAGGTGTGGCCGCCGACCGAGACGGGGAAGGGTTCGGGCAGCCCGACGTAGCGCGCCAGCCACAGCCCGAGGAGCGCGCCGATGAACCCGAGCGCGATGGAGACGAGGCAGCCGCCGCGCGAGAATCCGCCGATGGCCTGCCCGAGCGCGCCGCAGATGCCGGCGACGAGCAGCAGCAAGAGAAGATCAATCAGACTCATCCTCACCCTCCGCGTTTAAGTTTCGAGTTTGTTTAGCGGGCGTCGAATGTCACAGCGCAAGGCCGGGCCGTGAACCCGGAACTCGAAATGTTCCGCCGAGCATAAACCCGAACCCGGCGGCCATCAAATCTTTCTCTTCCCAACCGCGCCGCGGCCCGCTATAATTTTTCCGTGCCGTGAAGGCGTCGCCAATCGCGCGGCGCTTCCCCGCAGCAACACCGATAAAGGCCACCCGCGGCGAAAGCCTCGGGGCGCAAAGCCGTTGACCTAAACGCCGACCCCGCGGGGGCGCGCGCAAGGTTGCAGCGGTCGCCGAAGTGATGCCGTCAAGAACCCGACAATCGAGAGGCCGGTCGCGCGCTGCGAACCCCGCGGCGCGCCCCGGCCTCGACGCTTTAGCGGGGCCGGGAAAGCTTTGCCGCAGAGGCATTTGCGGGGGGCGCCCGGGGGCCCTCCGGATGCAACTCCGGCGCCCACTCCCTCATCTTAGACTGGCACGTCGCGGCGATCCTCCACCCCTTCAGGTCGCGCGGCTGGGCTGATTAACTTCAACCACAACCGGAAGACTTGAAGAAGCTTTTAAGGAGAATTTCTGTCATGCGTAAACTGTTCCTCGTCTCGCTCCTCGTCGTCGCGATGATCCCCGCCTCGGCGCTAGCTCAGGGTCAGGAGGGCGCGAACCCGAACATCCCCAACATGGGCCGCGCCCCGAAGCAGCCCGACGGCATCGGCCGCCTCGACCTGCGCATCGTGGACGAGCAGGGCAACCCCGTCGAGGGCGTCCGCGCCGACCTCAAGTCCATCCGCTCGAACGGCTTCCAGTGCGAGTCGTGGAACTGGTCGAACGCGCAGGGCGTCGCCGTGCTGCCGCCGCTCCACATGGGGCGCCTCCAGTTGACGCTCAAGGCCAAAGGCTACGAGACCGTCAAGCTCAACCTCGACGCCGGCTCGCTCGACCAGCCCGTCCGCGTCACGATGGTGCGGAAGAGCTAAGCATCAGCCGTAAATCGTAAACCGTCTTCGACGGTCTGGGCGCCGCCGCGGATTGAATGACTCAATCCGCGGCGGCGCCCTGTCTTTTCTACTGACGGTTTACGTCCCGCGATTCAGGGCCTTTTCCGTCTCCACTCGCGCACCACGTCGGCGGCGGGCCGCTTCCGCCCGTCCACCTCGAAATTGAGCCGCCGCATCTCCCCGGTCGTGAGCGAGCCGGCCAGTTCGCGGAGCGCTTCGCCGAGCGCCGGCAGGCGCTCAAGCGTGGCGCGGCGCGAGACGAAGACGGCCTCGTAGGGCGGGAAGTAGCGGCGGTCGTCTTCGAGCTGGACGAGGCCGAGCGTGGCGATCATGCCGTCGGTCGAGTTGCCGGCGATGATGTCCACCTCGCCGTCGGCCAGCGCGCGGTAGGAGAGCGACAAGTCCATCTCGCGGGGCCGCGCGGCGAACTCCAGACCGTAGGCGCGCGCGAAGCCTTCGTAGCCGTCCCTGCGCGACATGAAGTCCTGACCGAAGCCCGCCCGCCAGCCGCGCGCGCTCGTGACGGCGTCGGAGATGGTTCGCAGTTTCAGCCGCTCGGCGTCGCCGCGGCGCACGAGGATGGCGAAGTCGTTGCTGAAGCCGAGCGGCGGGCTCACTTCCAGATCGAACCGCTCCGCGTACTCGCGCCGCACCTGCTCGTAGACGGCGCGCGGGTCTGTGACGGGCTGGTGCTTGAGGATCGCCGTGAAGGAAGTCCCCGTGTACTCGGGGTAGGCGTCCACCTGTCCGGCGAGCAGCGAGTCGTGCGGGAGGTTGCCGCCCAGCTCGAACCGCCGCTCGACTCGGAGGCCGCGCGCTTCGAGCGCCTGCGCCAAAAGCTCGCCGAGGATGATCGACTCGGTGAAGTCCTTCGAGCCGACCACGACCTCGGCCCGCCCGGCGCGGCCGTAGAGCGCGAAGGCGACGACCGCGACGAGTGTTAACGCGAGCGCGGCGTACGCGAGTCGCCGCGCCCGCGCGCCCCGCGCCGCCGCGCGCCTCGCGGCCCGCCGCCTCACGTCGAGTCTCGATTCCAAAAGTCCAATCCCCGCGTCGGCGGCGAGCGCGAGCAACGCGGCCGGGACGGCGCCCGCGAGCAGGAGGTTGTTGTCGTACTGCCGCAGGCCCCGGAAGATGTAGGTGCCGAGGCCGCCGGCGCCGATGGCCGCCGCGATGGTCGCCACGCCGACCGAGATGACCGTCGCCACGCGCACGCCCGCCAGAATCACCGGCGCGGCCAGAGGCAGCTCGACCTGCCGGAGCACCTGCGAGCCCGTCATCCCCATCGCCACGGCCGCCTCGCGCACGCTGCGGTCAACGCCCTCGACGCCCGTCACGGTGTTGCGGATGACGGGCAGCAGCGCGTAGAGGACGAGCGCGACGACGGCCGTGCGCGCGCCGATGCCGCCGAGGTAAGGGAGCGGGATGAGCAGGCCGAAGAGGGCGAGGCTGGGGACGGTTTGCAGGACGTTGGCGACGGCGAGCACGGGCCGCCTGAGCGCGGCGCGCCGCGTCAGCAGCAGCCCCACGGGGAGCCCCACCGCCACGGCCAGCGCCGTCGCCGCCGCGACGAGCAGGAGGTGCTCGCCCGTCAGGGCCAGCACCTCGCGCCAGTGGCTCGCGATGAACTCAAGCGGACTCATGCGCGGAAGTCTCGCCGACGGGTTGGAGCGTTTCGCGGTAGGCGCGCGCGCGCGGCTCTTCGGAGCGGAGGAAGCCCCCGGGCGTGTCGAGCAGGACGACGCGGCCGGCGCTCATCAGGGCGACGCGCGTGCCGAGCGCGAGGGCTTCGCGCACGTCGTGCGTGACGAGGACGACCGTCTTGGCGAGGCGGCGCTGGAGCGCGGCGAACTCGCGCTGGAGCGCGGCGCGCGTCAGCGGGTCGAGCGCGCCGAAAGGCTCGTCCATCAGCAGCAGCGGCGGGTCGGCGGCCAGCGCGCGCGCCACGCCCACGCGCTGGCGCTGCCCGCCGGAAAGCTCCGAAGGGTAGCGCGCGGCGAAGCGCTCGGGGTCGAGGCCGACCAGTTCGAGCAGTTCGCGGACGCGCGCCCGCACGCGCCCGCCGTCCCAGCCCCGCAGCGTCGGCACGAGCGCGACGTTGCGCTCGACCGTGAAGTGCGGGAACAGCCCGGCCTCCTGTATGACGTAGCCGGTGCGCCGCCGCAGCTCTATCTCGTCCCACTCGCGCGTGTCGCGCCCCCCGACGAGGACGGCCCCCGCGGTCGGCGCGAGCAGGCGGTTGATGAGCCGCAGCGTCGTCGTCTTCCCGCACCCCGACTCGCCGAGCAGCACCAGCGTCTCGCCGCGCTGCACGTTGAGGCTCAGGCCGTCGATGATCGGCGCGCCCGCGCCCGGCGCGGCGAACGTGACGTTGCGGAAGCTGACTTCGATCTCTTCGGCAGGCATCGCGGAAATCAAAAGACGTGAATCGCGGAAGACGGTTATCAGTTGTCAGTTTTCAGCTATCAGTAAAGACGGAAAACCGGCGACCTCTCTTCGCGATTCACGATTCACGACTCACGGCTTTTACTCCTCTTCAGGCGACCCGCAGGTACTCCGCCGCGCGCTCGACGGAGCCGTGCCAGCGGCCCTCCCAGTTGCGCAGCAGGATGTCGGCCGGGGAGACGCCTTCGACGAGGACGCGCTGGCGGAGCACGTCGAGGTAGCGGACTTCGTCGGGCGCAACCCGCGAGAGGCCGTCGGCGGCGAGGCGGACGAGCTCGCGCGCGAGCGGGAGCACGCGGACGCCGGCGTGCTCGGCGGCGAGGCCGTCGCGGGCCGCGCGCTCGCGCAAGGCGAGCGCCTCTTCGGCCGCGAGCCGCGGCCCGAGCCGCAGCGCCTCGTCGAGCGCGGCCTCGTCGTACATCAGCCCCTTCCAGAGCGCTTGCAGCGCGAGCGACGTTTCGAGGTCGTTGCAGTCGGCGCTTCTCAATTCGACGTGCTGCTTGAGGCGCGCGTCCGTGAAGATGGTCGTGAGGTGGTCGGCCCAGTCGCCGAAGACGGGGCGCAGGCCGTCACGCCCGCGTTCGAGAAAGTCGCGGAAGCGCACGCCCGAGACCGCGCCGAGGTAGCGGCCCCCGCGGTGCGCGAAGATCATCGGCACGTCGAGCGCGTAGTTGACGTAAGAGGCGGGCGCGAAGTCGTCCGAGACGGCGCACGGCGGGAGGCCGGTGCGGTCGGGGTCGGTGTCGAGCCACGCGGCGGCGCGCGTGGACTTCCAGCCAGAAGGGCGGCCCCGCTCGAAGGGCGAGTTGGCGAAGACGGCGGTGACGACCGGCGCGAGGCGGCTGCCGACGAGGAACTTCTTCCGCAAATCTTCGGGCGGGCCGTAGTCGAGGTTGGCCTGCACGGTGCAGGTGCGCGTCATCATGTCCCACGCGCGCGCGCCGCGCGAGGCGAGGTAGGGCCGCATCACGTCGTAGCGCATCTTCGGGAACCAGCGCTGTTCGTCGAGGCCGCGCAGCGGGTCGAAGCCGGCGGCGAGGAAGGTCAGGTCGTTGGCGGCGGCGATCTCGGAGAGGCGCGCGAGGAAGCGGCGCAGCTCGCGCTCGGCGCCGGCCAGCCCCCTTTGCGGCGCGCCGGAGAACTCGACCTGCCCGCCCGGCTCGACGGTCAGGCGGTTCTTGTGTCCGTCGCCCGTCTCGATGAGCGTGCCGCCCTCGTAGACCATGTCGTTCGAGGAGGGCGCGAAGCCCGCGAGCACGCGCTGCACCTGCCCCGCGTCGAGCCGCCGCAGCTCGCGCGCGCGGTCGTAGCCGAACAGCTCCAGCTCGACGCCGCACATCCACTCCTCCGGCGGCTTCTCGCCCCGCAGCAGGTTCTCGACGAACAGCGGCTCCGACTCGCGCGTGACCGGGTCGGTCAGCAGCGGGAAGCCGTCGGGCTTGGTCGGTGTCCGGGGTGCAGGCATCGTCTTTTGCGCGGGAGTCGGGGCGCGGGGCGCGGGATGAAGAACTCGTCTTTCATTCCGCGCCCCGCGCCCCGACTTCCTCGCCCTCTTCCGCGACGAGGAGGTTGCTGCTGAAGCGCGCGCGGGCGTCGAGCCACGTGCGCGCGAGGCGGAAGCCGGCCGCGCGGGCGAGCGCGGCGAGGTCTTCGAGGTCGTACTTGTAAGAGTTCTCGGTGTGGACGCGCTCGCCCTCCCCGAAGTTGATTTCGAGGTCGAGCGCGCGGAGGCGGACGCGCCGGCGGCGCAGGCTTTCGAGGTGCATCTCGACGCGCCCCTCGCCTTCGTTGTAGACGGCGACGTGGCGGAAGTCGCGGAGGTTAAAGTCCGCGCCGAGCTCGCGGTTGATGCGCGCGAGGAGGTTGAGGTTGAAGGCCGCGGTGACGCCCACGGGGTCGTCGTAGGCCGCTTCGAGCGTGGCCGCGTCCTTCTTCAAGTCGGCGCCGAGCAGCACGGCGTCGCCCGCGCGCAGGGCGCGGCGCAGCGCGGCCATGAAGTCGCGCGCCTCGCCGCGGTCGAAGTTGCCGACGTTCGAGCCGAGGAAGAGGACGAGGGCGCGCGCGTCGTCCTCGAAGTTCTCGGCGAGGCGCGGCAGCGCCGCTTCGTACTCTCCCGCGTAGGCGGCGACGCGCAGGGGCGGGTAGGCTTCGAGCAGCGCGCTGGCGCTCGCTTCGAGCGCGGCGGTCGAGATGTCCACGGGCACGTAGAGCAGTTCGCGCTGGCGCGCGAGCAGCGCCTCGATGATGCGGCGGGTCTTGGTCGCGCTGCCCGAACCCAGCTCGCAGAGCGTGACCCGGCTCTCGCGCGCGGCCGCCGCGACGATCTCCGCGGAGTGCGCGGCGAAGATTTCGGCCTCGGCGCGCGTCAGGTAATACTCGGGCAGCAGGCAGATGGCCTCGAAGAGCTGCGAGCCGAGTTCGTCGTAGAAGTATTTCGGGAAGAGGCGCTTGGGGCTCGCGGTCAGTCCGCGCCGCACGTCCTCGGCGAAGCCCGGCGCGGCCGCGCGCCCGGCGAGGCGCACGACGCGCAGGCGCCCACCCGTCTCGCTCTCTACGTTCGGCATCCGCCCTCCCGTCTCCGCCCGAGCCTGCTTAAGTACGCTTTCGGACGCTTGCTATAATAGCCGAAAGCGACCCATTATCCAGTGTCGCGCCGCCCCTTTTCGAGACGCCCGGAGCCGGAGAGATGACGCAACCACGCAAAGACGAAATCGCGGCCGCCATGCGCGAGACGCGCGCGCGCACGCTGGAGCTGTTCGACATGGCGGGCGAGGGGGAGTTGCGCGAAAGCCCCGGCTTCGGCTTCCGCCCGGTGATCTGGCACCTCGCGCACATCGGCGTCTTCGAGGCTTACTGGCTGCTGCAAAAGGTGGCGGGCCGCCCCGCGCCCGACGAGCGCTACGAGCGCGTCTTCGACCCGATCCGCACGCCGCGCGAGGAGTCGAAAGACCTGCCCGCGCGACGCGAGATGGAGGCGTACTTGGGGCGCGTGCGCGAGGGCGCGCTCGACACGCTGGCCGCGGCCGACTTCGGCTCGCGCGACCCGCTGCTGCGCGGCGGCTACGTCTTCGACCTCGTCCTCGAACACGAGCGCCAGCATCAGGAGACGCTCGCCTACCTGCTCCAACTGCTCGACCCCTCGAAGAAGGTGCGGGCGGCCGCGCCCGGAAGCGAGCGTGACGCCGAAGACTTTAACCACGGTCGGCCCCCCGCGCCGTCTCGGACGCCGGGCGGCATGGTCACGATTCCCGAAGGCCCCTTCCTGATGGGCGCGGCGTGGGACTCGTTCGCCTACGACAACGAGCGTCCCGCCCACGACGTTTTTCTTCCCGCCTACAAACTCGCGCGCCTGCCCGTCACCAACGAGGAGTACGCGCGCTTCGTGGCCGAGGGCGGTTACGAGCGGCGCGAGTTCTGGGGCGAGGAGGGGTGGGGCTGGCGCGAGAAGGAGGGTTGGGGCTGCCCGCTCTACTGGCGGCGCGAGGGCGGGCGCTGCTGGTCTGCGCGCCGCATGTTCGACGAGGGCGAGCTGGAACCCGGCCACCCCGTGACCGGCGTCAGTTGGTACGAGGCCGAGGCCTACGCGCGCTTCGCGGGCGGGCGCCTGCCGACCGAGGCCGAGTGGGAGAAGGCCGCCTCTTGGGACGGCGCGCGCAAGCGCCGCTTCGCGTGGGGAGACGCGGAGCCGGCCGCTAACCTGTGCAACTTCGGCGCGCGCCGGTGGGGCACGACGCCCGTCGATCACTTCCCCGCAGGCGCGAGCTTCTACGGCTGCCTCGACATGAGCGGCAACGTCTGGGAGTGGACTTCCAGCCCCTTCGACGCCTTCCCCGGCTTCGAGCCGTTCCCCTACCCGGAATATTCCGAAACGTGGTTCGACGGCGACCACCGCGTGCTGAAGGGCGGCTCGTGGGCGACGAGCGCGCCGGTGCTGCGCGCCTCGTTCCGCAACTTCTTCCGGCGCCCCTTCCGCATCGCCTTCGCCGGCCTCCGCCTCGCCGAAGACGCTTGAAGCAGAACCCATCTTCGCCATGAGACCAACCACCATCGGCATCCTCGCGGGCATGGGGCCGCGCTCGACCGCGCCCTTCCTTGAGCTGGTCATAGACGAGTGTCAGGCGCAGTACGGCGCGAAGGCCGAACTCGACTTCCCGCACATGCTCGTCTACTCGCTGCCCGCGCCCTTCCACATGGATCGGCCGCTCGACCGCCCGGCCGTCTCCGAGGCCGTCCGCGGCGGCCTCGCCCGCCTCGAAGGGGCCGGCGTCGATTTCATCGCGATGCCGTGCAACACGGCCCACATCCTCTACGACGAGTTGGCCGCGTCGGTCGGCGTGCCGCTTCTGAACATGATCGACGAGGCCGTCGCGGCGCTCCCGGCCGACTCGCGCGCGCTCGCGCTCTTCGCCACGCGGATGACGGCTGAGTCGGGCCTCTACGCGCGCGGCGTCGCCGCGGCCGGGCTGACCCTCCTCGCGCGCGAGGACTGGCAGAGGCGCGCGGACGAACTCATCGTCGCCATCAAATCCTCGCCCGACCGCGCCGCCCCGCAGGCCATGTGGGACGCGCTCGCGGGCGAAGTGGCCGCGGCCGGGGCCGACACCGTGCTGCTCGGCTGCACCGACCTCAACGCCGTCGAGCCGCGACTGCCCGCCGGCCTCCGCCTGCTCGACGCCACCGCCTGCCTCGCCCGCGCCACCGTCCGCCGCTACCTCGGCCTCACCCGCCGGGGCAGTTTTCAAACGGGCGGGCCGGCGGGGCCGGAATAAAAACTGCGTCCGCGCGCCCCGGCGGCCAATTCTCTTTAAACCTTCGGCGGAGGCCCGGCGTATGTAATTCCGGCCCGAAAGTTCTGCCCCGGCGAAGGCTCCTGATGAAAACGCTCTACACCTTTTACGCGGACGCGGCGAGGATCGCCCTGCAATCCATCTTCGCGCACAAGCTGCGCGCGTTCCTCACGCTCATCGGCATCATCATCGGCGTCGCCTCGGTGGTCGTCGTCGGCGCGGCCATCTCGGGCCTCAACACCTACGTCATGGAGCGCGTCACGGCGGTGCTCGGCACCAACCACTTCATGATCGCGCGCATGGCGCATCAGGGGCAGCTCTCCGAGGAGGAGTGGGAGAAGCGCAACCGCCGCAACAAGCGTCTGGAGTTCGAGGACTACGAGTGGGTGAAGGCGCACTGCGCGTCGTGCTCGGAGGTCGGGGCGCAGTTGGAGCGCCGCCTCGACCTCAAGCACGAGGGGCACGAGATGTTCGGCACCGAGATCGACGGCGTGACGGCCAACATGCAGGTCGTCGAGGAGAAGACCATCGCCGAGGGCCGCTTCATCGTGCCGCAGGAGGTGGACACGGCCGCGATGGTCATCGTGCTGGGCTGGGACTTGCGCGAGAAGTTCTTCCCCGGCGTCGAGGCCGTGGGCAAGCGCGTCAGCGTGCAGGGCATCCCGATGGAGGTGGTCGGCGTCGAGGAGAAGCGCGGCTCCCTGCTCGGCCAGACGCTCGACAACCACGCCTACCTGCCGATCACCACCTACCGCAAACTCTTCGGCGGCCGCCAGAGCTTGCAGATTCACGGCAAGGCCGCGACGCGCGAGCAGTTCCCGGCGGCGGTCGAGGACGCGCGGTCGGCGCTGCGCAACAAGCACAAGCTCAAGGGCAGCGAGGAGGACGACTTCGGCATCGTCAACACGGACGACCTGAACAACGCGGTGGACTCTCTGACGGGCGGCATCGCGGCCGTCGTCGTGCCCATCACGTTCATCTCGCTCGTGGTCGGCGGCATCGTCGTGATGAACATCATGCTCGTGTCGGTGACCGAGCGCACCTTCGAGATCGGCCTGCGCAAGGCGCTCGGGGCGACGCGCAAGCAGGTGCTCTTGCAGTTCCTCATCGAGTCCTCTTTCCTGACGACGTTCGGCGGCATCCTCGGCATCCTGCTCGCCTTCGGCGTGGTCTGGCTCATCTCGGCCTCGACCTCGATCACGATGACGGTGACGGTGCTCTACGTCGTCCTCTCGGTGGCGGTCTCGGGCGGCATCGGCCTCATCTCCGGCATCTACCCGGCCTTCCGCGCCTCGCGCCTCGACCCGATCCTCGCGCTCGCGCGCAAATGAGAGGCGTGAGACGCGAATCGGGAAGGCGGCCGCTCCTGACGCCCCCGCGATTTCAGACGCGCGACGCGCGACGCCCGGCCACGGTTCAGGATTGACGATTGACGGTTGACGGCCCTTATGAAGTTACGAGTCCCCCAGTTCCTGCCTAAAGAAATCCTGCGGATGTCGCTGGAGAGCATCCGGGCGCACAAGCTGCGCAGTTTCCTGACGGTCTTCGGCATCGTCATCGGCGTGGTGGTCGTCATCGTGGTGGCGTCGCTGCTGACGGGCGTGCGCCAGTCCATCGTGGACGTGATCGCCGAGTACGGGACGAACAACATCTACGCCTTCCACCTCTCGACCGGGTTCACGGCCGGGCCGAACCTCGAAGAGGAGCGCACGCGCAAGCCCCTCAAGGAGGAGGACGCCGAGGCCATCAAGCGCGGCGTGCCGGCCGCCGAGGAGGTGGCGAGCGTGCTGCTCGTCGCGTGGTGGGACTCGACCATCCAGTATCAGGGCAAGAACCACCGGCGCGGGCAGTTGCAGGGCGTGACGGCCAACTACGCCGCGGCCGCCAACCTCTCGGTCGCCGGCGGCCGCTTCATCACCGAGACGGACGACTCGAACCGCCGCCACGTGATGGTCATCGGCGTCAACATCGCCGAGGCGCTCTTCCCCGGCAAGACCGTGGAGGAGATCGTCGGCACGGAGGTGAAGCTCGGCGGCCGCCCCTTCGAGATCGTCGGCGTGCTGGAGAAGCGCAAGAGCGCCATCTTCGGCGAGAACGAGGAGGACAACGCCGTCTTCATCCCGTTCCTCGCGGCCCGTCAGGTCTCGCCCGGCAGCGAGTACATCCTCTTCATCGTCCGCGCGCGGCAGGGGCAGTTCCAGCAGGCGCTCGACCAGACAGAGGAGGTTCTGCGCCGCGTCCGCCACGTCAAGTTCGACGAGCCGAACAACTTCGATCTGGGCACGGCCGACAAGTTCATCACGCAGTTCGACAGCATCATGGGGATGATCGGGCTGATCGCCATCGCGATCTCGTCGGTCGGGCTGATGGTCGGCGGCATCGGCGTGATGAACATCATGCTCGTGTCGGTGACGGAGCGGACGCAGGAGATCGGGGTGCGTAAGGCCGTGGGCGCGCGCCGCCGCGACATCGTCCGCCAGTTCCTCTACGAGGCGATGACGCTGACCTTCATGGGCGGCGTCGTCGGCGTCGTCATCGCCGTCGGCATCAGCAAGCTCGTGGCCTTCCTCTTCCCGGCGCTGCCGGCCGAGGTTCCCATCTGGGCGGTCGTCGCCGGCCTCGCCGTCTCGATCTTCGTCGGGCTGGTCTTCGGCGTCTGGCCCGCGCGCAAGGCTTCGCGGCTCGACCCGATCGAGTGTTTGCGTTACGAGTGAGCAGTTCCGGGTTAAAGACGGGACAGGGCCGCGGGCGTCGGAGAGGGGGTTGACGTTAACGTCACTCAACCCCCTCTCCGACGCCCGCGGCCCTGTTTCTTAACCCGACGCTCGGAACTTTTATTGCTTCTGCAACTCCCTCAACAGCTCGTCGCGGAAGTAGCCGGCGGGGATTGTGCCCTGCTTCATGAAGAGGACGTGGAAGGCTTTGGGCGAGAACCTGTCGCCGAGCAGTTTCGACGCCTCGGCGCGCAGCGCGTAAATCTGATCCTTGCCGAGCCGGTAGGTGATGGCCTGCGTCGGCCACTTCGAGTAGCGGAAGATGGCCCGCTCGGCCGACTCGCAGCTCGCGCGCTTGGCGTCGGACTTGGCCGGGTCGGCGCACTTGCCGGGCAGGAAGTCCACGATCTCGGAGAAGAGCTCGACGGCCTCG
>DATMVI010000311.1:0-4668 GCA_035563275.1 Pyrinomonadaceae bacterium | reverse complement strand
GTCGAGATAGGCGCGGGCGCGCTCGCGCGGCTCGGCGGGGTTGCGCGCGCGAGTCTGCCGGAGGCGGCGCGCAAGGCGGCCGTCGTCTCGAACGCGCGCGTGTTCGGACTCTACGGCCCGGCCGCCGCGCGCAGCCTGCGGGCGTCGGGCTTCGCGGTCGCGCGCTGGCTGATGGGCGACGGCGAGCGCTTCAAGAATCTGCGGACGGCGGAGCGCGCGCTGCGGTTCCTCGCCGAGTCGGGCGTCGAGCGGGGCGACGCGGTGGTCGCCTTAGGCGGGGGCGTGGTCGGCGACCTCGCGGGCTTCGCGGCGGCGCTGCACCTGCGCGGCGTCGCTTTCGTGCAGGTGCCGACGACGCTGCTCGCGCAGATCGATTCTTCGGTCGGCGGCAAGACCGGCGTCAACACGCCCGCGGGGAAGAACCTCGTCGGCGCGTTCCACCAGCCGCGCGCCGTCGTCGCCGACACCGCGACGCTGCGGACGCTGCCCCGCCGCGAGTTGACGGCCGGCTGGTGCGAGGCGATCAAGCAGGGCGCGGCCGGCGACGCGCGGCTTTACGCGCAGACCGTCAGGTTCCTCGAACGCGAAAGCTCCGCGGCGTGGCCGAGCGCGGAGGCCCGCGAGGACGAGTTGACGCGGCTCGTCGCCGCGCAGTGCGCCTTCAAGGCGCGCGTCGTGGCGGGCGACGAGCGCGAGGACGCGGGGCGCACGGACGCGCGCTCGCGCCGCATCCTCAACTTCGGCCACACCGTCGGGCACGCGCTCGAAGCCGTCACCCGTTACCGCCGCTTCCGCCACGGCGAGGCGGTCGGCTGGGGGATGCTCGCGGCGGCCGAGATTTCGTTGCGGCTAGGCTTGCTCGGCGCGGCCGAGTTAGAATCGCTGCGCGCGGCGGTGCGGCTCGCGGGTCGCCTGCCGCGCGCCGACGACCTTGACGCCGAAACTATCCGGCGCGCCCTCCGTAATGATAAGAAGTCAATCGGCGGCCACGTCCGTTGGGTGCTGATTGAGGGGTTGGGCCGGGCGCGAATCGTGGACGGGAGGGAAGTCCACGGCCGCGTCGTCCGCGCGTCACTCCGCTCCGCGCTCGGCGCGGGCTGAAATACACTCGCAGATCAAGAGGGAAGAGAAGATGAGAGAGCCGCAGCATGAGTGCCGCGGGGCGCGCGCCCGCGGCGAGCAGGGCGGGGCCCGCCTCAACTTCCTCATCGTCGCCGCGCTCGTCGCGCTGGCCGGCTACGCCGCCTACAACTACGTGCCCGTCGCCTACAACGCCTTCCTCTACCGAGACTTCATGCAGGAGACGGTTGACAAAGCGGCCTTCCCGCCGGGGCAGTCACTCGGCTGGGTCGAGTCGCAACTGCGCGCCAAGGCCGAAGAGTTCGGCCTGCCGGACGACACCGCCTACACCGTGCAGAATCAGGACAACCACGTCGTCGCGCGCGTCCGCTGGTCGCGCCCCATCCCCATGCCCGGCTTCATCTACGAGTACGACTTCGACCACACGGCGCGCAGCAACGGGTTCATCAATCCGTAAAAGCCGCGAGTGGTGAAGCGTGAGGCATGAAGACGCGTCGAGCGCCGCCGCGGCCTGAATCATTCAGGCCGCGGCGGCGCTCGACGTTTTCGACGATTCTCGATTCACGGCCCGCGGCTTTTACGCCGCCGCCTTGCGGCTTTGGAGTTGGACGAGGCCGGGGGGCGCGGCGGCGAGCCAAGTGGTGGGGCAGACGCCGCAGCGCGTGCAGGTGTCAACCGACGGGCAGGGCGCGGTCGAGCGCGCGACGCGCGAGCGCGCGTGTTCGCGTTCGAGGAAGTCGCGCGAGATGCCGGCGTCCACTATCTCCCACGGCAGGAACTCGTCGTAGGCGCGCTCGCGCCGCGTGTGGAAGTCCGCGTCCGCGCCCGTCTCTCGCAGCGCGGCCTGAAGGTCGCCGCCGCGGCGCGCCATCGCCTCGATGAGCGCCGAGACGCGGCGGTCGCCCGACGAGAAGATGGCCTGCTCGTGCGCGACGCGCGCCGACATCACGCGCACCTCGACGTTGGGGATGCGCGCCAGATTCTTCGAGAGCCACTTCAGGCGCCGCTTCAGCTCCCGCTCCTCGCAGATCGGCTCCCACTGGAACGGCGTGTTCGGCTTCGGCACGAAGCCGTTCAGGGCCGGGATGATCTTGCCGACGCGCCCGAAGCGGCGGCCCGCTTCGAGCATCCTGTCCCTGACGCGCTCGACGAGCCTGACCATCTCTTCGAGGTCTTCGTCGGTCTCGGTCGGCAGGCCCGCCATCAGGTACAACTTGACCGTCAGCATCCCGCGGTCGAAGACGGCGCCGCAGATGTCCACGATCTCGTCGTTCGTCAGGTTCTTGTTGATGACCTTCCGCAACCTGTCCGAGCCGGTCTCGGGCGCGACGGCGATTTGCTGGTCGCCCGACTCGACGAGCGCGTCGAGCAGCTCGTCCTCGATCTGGTCGAGCCGCAGGCTGGAGACCGAAATCTTGTAGCCCATCCCGCGCAGACCCCGCAGGATTTCGCCGATCTCCGGGTGGTCGCAGACGGCGGTCGAGACCAGCCCGATCTTATCGGTCTTCCCCCTCCACTCGGCGGCCTTCGCGAGGATGTCGCGCGCCGGCACGACGCGCGGGGGCCAGTAGTTGAAGCCGGCCCAGCAGAAGCGGCAGCCCTGCGAACAGCCGCGCGAAATCTCGACCAGCAGCCGCTCGCCCATCTCGGCCTCGGGCGCGTGGATGACCGTCGAGGGCGCGAACACCTCCGGCTCTTTCAGCCGCTCGACGATGTCGGCGTCGCCGCGCCGCATCGCGCGCCGCAGGCTCCCCTCCTTCGGGTTCACGGCGGCGAGCGTGCGCCCGACCCGGCGCGGCACGCCCTCGGCCTTCGGCGTGTAAGCCTCGACCGCCCCGTCCTCTTTGTAGGTGACCTCGTAGAGCGAGGGCACGTAGAAGCCGCGCCCGGTGCGCGCCAGCTTCAGAAGTAAGTCGTCTTTCGCGCCGCCCTCATCCGCGTTCTCGAAGATCAGATCGACGAGCTGCGGGACGAGGACTTCGCCCTCGCCGACGGCGATCACGTCGGTGAAGTCGGCGACGGGTTCGGGGTTGAGGAAGGAGGCCGCGCCGCCCATCAGGACGACGGGGTCGTGGTGCGTGCGCGCGTCGGAGCGCGCCGGCACGCGCGCGAGGCCGAGCATCCGCGCGACGTGGTAGTAGTCGGTCTCGAACGAGACGGAGAAGGCTATGAGGTCGAAGTCGCGCACGGGCGTCTGCGACTCGAAGGAGAGGAGCGGCGTGCCGGCGCGCTCGTACTCGCGCAGCTCCGGCTCTTCGGGCAGGAAGACGCGCTCGCACGAGACCTCCGGGATGCGGTTGAAGAGTTCGTAGACCGACTGGAAGCCGAGGTTCGCCATCCCGACGCCGTAGACGTTCGGGTAGCAGAGGGCGACGCGCAGGCTCGCGCCGCGCTTCAGAGTCCACCCTTCCTCGGTCGCAAGCCTGCGCCGGTAACTATCGACGATCTTCTTCGACATCTTTCGGCTGAGACGGAGATAGTAAGCTCGGAGTTGGATGCTTCGAGCCTGCCATCAGTTTACCGGAGGCGGCGCCTTTTGTCGCAGCGCGGGCCCCGCTCACCAGTCGGGCCGGCTCGGGTGCTCGCGCAGCCACGCGGACTTCACTGGCGCGTGCTTTCGAGGAAGGCTTTGAGCTTGCGCGAGCGCGAGGGGTGGCGCAGCTTCCTCAAGGCCTTGGCCTCGATCTGGCGGATGCGCTCGCGCGTGACGGCGAAGTGCTGGCCGACCTCTTCGAGCGTGTGCTCGGAGCCGTTCGCCCCGAGGCCGAAGCGCATCTTGATGACCTTCTCCTCGCGCGGCGTCAGCGTCGCCAGCACCTCGTTCGTGATCTCGCGCAGGTTCGAGGCGACGACCGCGTCGGCCGGGTTGAGGATGGACTTGTCCTCGATGAAGTCGCCGAGGTGCGAGTCCTCCTCCTCGCCGATGGGCGTTTCGAGCGAGATCGGCTCCTGCGCGATCTTCAGGACTTTGCGCACCTTCGAGACCGGGATGTCCATCTTGCGCGCGATCTCCTCGCTGGTCGGCTCGCGGCCGAGTTCCTGCACGAGCGCGCGCGAGGTGCGGATGAGCTTGTTGATGGTCTCGATCATGTGGACGGGGATGCGGATGGTGCGCGCCTGATCGGCGATGGCGCG
This sequence comes from Pyrinomonadaceae bacterium, assembly GCA_035563275.1. GTDB lineage: Bacteria > Acidobacteriota > Blastocatellia > Pyrinomonadales > Pyrinomonadaceae > QHXN01. The sequence continues at coordinate 453 of DATMVI010000311.1, read as the reverse complement.
CGTGATGGCCTGACGAATCCACCACGTCGCGTAGGTGGAGAACTTGTAGCCGCGCCGCCACTCGAACTTGTCCACCGCCTTCATCAGCCCGATGTTCCCCTCCTGAATCAAGTCCAGAAATTGCAGCCCGCGGTTGGTGTACTTCTTCGCGATCGAGACGACGAGGCGCAGGTTCGCCTCGATGAGTTCGCGCTTGGCCTGCGCCGTCTCGGTCTCGCCGGTGACGATCGACTGGAGCGAGCGCTTGATCTCGACGGGCGCGACGTGGTGGTCGACCTCGATCTGCTGGAGCCGCTTGCGGGCGTTGGTGATGTGGCGCTTGAACTCGCGCTCCTCGTCGGGCCGGACGCGCTTGCGGTTGAGCTTCTCGGCGTTGGTGTTGATCTCGTTCTCGGCGACGCGAATCTCTTTGGCGACCTTGCGGATGGCGTTGATCAACTGCTGGCGCGCCTT
>DATMVI010000310.1:0-7614 GCA_035563275.1 Pyrinomonadaceae bacterium | reverse complement strand
CGCGCGGCGTCGGGCTGGCCGAGGCGCGCGAGCGCGACGCCGTGGAGCGTGAGCGCGGAGGCGGAAGGCGGCGCGTCGCCGCCCGCTTCGAGAGTTCGCAAGAGCTCTCGCAATAACTTTTCGGCCTCGGCAGCGCGGCCGTCGGCGAGCAAGAGCCGGGCGCGCGTCTCTTCGATTCGCGCGCGCTCGGCCGCGGTCTGGGCCGACCCCTCTCTGGGGGCCGGCGCGTGGGTTTCGTGTTGATGATCTACGACGCGGGGCAGTTTTTGGGCGGCGGGTTTCATCATGAGGAGTCCTTGTTCATGGGGCCGAAAACCTCCGCGACGAGACCGGGGCGGGCCTCGCCACGCGGGGCGCGAGCCGCCGCCCGGCCCCAACCGAGGGCCGGCGCGGACGTAAGGGCGTCTGCGTCGGACGGGGGCGTGGGGGCGTCTGTTGCCGTCAGGCTGGTGTTCAGGTTTCCGGCTGAAGTTATCCGAGGGCGAGCCGCGCGACTGGTGACGCGGACGGGCCGCTCGACGTTGAGCCGGCGGCGGCGGGGCGGCCGCGGCCGACGTGGGAAGCGTGTGGCCCGCGCGCCCGTCGATGCGGAGGCGACGAACAACCGGCGCGTGACCACTTGGCGGGTGAGGTTAACTCCGCCCCCGGAGGAAAGCAACAGAAGAATTGACCCGGCGCGAAAAGCCCCAGACCGATTTCAAAGCTTTAGCGCGCGATGCAAAAAAAAATGCAACAACAATCAGAGGCCCGGCCGTGAGGGAGGGCGGGGAGGGAAGGCGGAAGTGGAAGATGAAGGCCGCCGTGATTCTCGTCTTTCACTTCCGCCTTCCGCCTTGCCTGAAGCGCCCTCGCTGGCGGTCTGGGCTCTGACTTTTTAATCAAGGCGCGGGCGCGCGGTTCTGCTCGTCGAGCCAAGTCTTGAGCGGGGCGTAGTAGTCGAGGATGGCGGTGGCGTCCATCCTCTCCTCGCCCGTGAGGGCCTTGAGGGCTTCGGGCCACGGGCGGCTCTGGCCCATCGCCAGCATCCTCTTCAGGTTCTCGCCGACCTGCTTGTTGTCGTAGACCGAGCAGCGGTGGAGCGGCCCGGTGAAGCCCGCCTGCCGGCACATCGCGCGGTGGAACTGGAACTGGAGGATGGCCGCGAGGAAGTAGCGCGCGTAAGGCGTGTTGGCCGGCACGTGGTACTTGGCGCCCGCGTCGAAGTCGGCCTCGCTGCGCGGCGCGGGCGGCGCGATGCCCTGATACCGCGTCCGCAGCTCCCACCACGCGCGGTTGTAATCGTTGGGGCCGACCTCGCCCGAGAAGACCTTCCAGCGCCACTGATCGACGAGATAGCCGAAGGGCAGGAAGGCCACCTTGTCGAGCGCGCTGCGCAGAAGCAGCCCGGTGTCGGCGCTCGCGTCCGGGACGTTCGTGATGAAGCCGAGGCGCTTGAAGTATTCGGGCGTCACCGAGAGCGCGACGGCGTCGCCGATGGCCTCGTGGAAGCCGTCGTTGGCCCCGCCCTGAAACATCGGCGGCTGCGGCGCGTAGGCCATCTGGTAGTAGTTGTGGCCCAGCTCGTGGTGGACGACCGAGAAGTCTTCGGCCGTGATGTTGATGCACATCTTGAGGCGCACGTCCTTCTCGGCGTCGATGTTCCACGCCGAGGCGTGGCAGACGACCTCGTACCCGGCCGGCTTCTTAAAGAGCGAGCGCTCCCAGAAGGTCGGCGGCAGAGCCTCGAAGCCGAGCGAGGTGAAGAAGCCCTCGCCGTAACGCACCATCTGCTTCTCGTCTGTGTTGCGCTGGCGGAGGATTTGCGTGAGGTCGTAGCCGGGGTCGCCCGTCGCCGGCCTCAGCTCGGGGTAGACGTTGCCCCACGTCTGGCTCCACATGTTGCCGAGCAGGTGCGCGGGGATGGGGCCGTCTTTGGGGACGACGGCGTCGCCGTACTTCTGGTTGAGCTTCGTGCGCGTGTAGGCGTGCAGCGAGTCGTAGAGCGGCTTGACCTGCTGCCACAGCCGCTCCATCTCGGCGGCGAACTCCTCGGGCGTCATGTCGTAGTTCGAGCGCCACATCGCGCCCACGTCCTTAAAGCCCATCTCCTTCGCGCCCTCGTTCGCCAGCTCGACGAAGCGCGCGTACTTCTGCTTGTAAGGCGGCGAGACCTTGTGCCACCCGACCCAGACGCGCTTCAACTCCTCGGGGTCGCGGCTCTCGGCCAGAATCCTCTCCAGCTCGCCGAGCGCCATGCACTTGTCCGGCGGCGCGCCCTCCGGGCAGAACTTGCCCTTGCCGTACTCGCTCTCCAGAGAGGCGGCGAGCTTCGTCAACTCCTCGCGCTCGGCCGGGTTCGAGGGCGCGGGCAGGACGGTGGCGAGTTTGAGCAGCATGAACTTGCGCGCGAGGTCGCCGGGCAGTTGCAGCCCCTCGAAGCGGCGCGCGCCGGCGGAGAGTTCGGTGACGGCGGCGATGTAATCCTCGTTGGCCTCGGCCGACAGCGCCTCGGTGTCTTCGGTGATGAAGGTGCTCTGCACCCACGAGGCGCGGTTGAGCTTGATGCCGAGGTCTTTGAGGCGCGCCTCGGCGTCGGCCATAAACTTCTCGGCCTCGGCGACGGTCGCGGGGCCGGAGGCGGCCGGGCCGGGGGCGCCGGGCTGCGCGGCGCAGGACGAAAGGAGCAGGGCGGCGGCGAGCGCAAGGCCGGCGCGGGCCGTGGCCGTGCGTTGCGGGGTGCGGCGGGACGTGTTCATGTCGAGACTCCGTTGACGTTCGCGTGGTCGGAAGACTATCCTGCGGGGGACTTTGGTGCTGCGTTGTGCTTTAAAGATACCTTAACACGCCGCCGCCGGGAAGGCCGAAACGGAGGGTGAAGATGCGAAAACTGTCGAAGCCGCGCGCGTGCCTGCTGGCCCTCGCCGCCCTCGCCTGCGTCCCTTGCGCGGCCGCCGCGCAGGCCCGCGACCGTCTGATCGACTGGGACTGGAAGGGCCCGTCCCGCCCGCTGCCGATCATCAAGGAGAGCGGGGAGGAGGGCGCGGGCGTCGAGACGCACTTCGTCGCGGTCGAGCTGGTCGAGGTCTCGGCCGCGGGCCGCAGCGTCGAGGTCGGGAGCCCGTTCGCGGCCGGCGACGAGTGGGTGGACGATCTGAAGTTGAAGTTCAGGAACGTCTCGGGCAAGCCCATCGCCAGCGCCGTCGTCTTCCTCAGCTACCCCGAGGCGCGGCACGAAGGCGGCGTGATGACGTTCAGCCTCGCCTACGGGACGACGGCCGCGGCCCGCCTCCTGCCGGCCGTCGCGCCGGGCGAGGAGTTCGAGGTGACGCGCCGGCCCGACGAGCACGAGCGACAGCGGCGGCGCCTCGCGAAGCTGGGCGGCGTGACGAGCGTCGGCCGCGTCGGCCTCGGCTTCGTCATCGTCAACTTCGACGACGGCGGCGAGTGGCGCGCGCAGCTTCAGGCGTTAACCTACTAAGTCGAAGGCCCGGCCGTCGGGCGGGGCGTCTCAGGCGAGGCGAAGTTTAAAAGGCGGGGGTGGGGACGAGGGCTACCGCGGCCTTCGTCCCCCACCCCCGCCTTTTAAACTTCGCCCCTTACCTCTTGCCTGCTGTCGCCCGCGCCCCGCCCGACGGCCGGGCCCCTGTCACTTCGTGCCGCCGGCGGAATCTTTGGCGGCGGGGGGCGGCGGCCGCAGGTTCGCCTTGGCCCAGAGCGGCCAGTGGTCGGAGATTCCGACCTGCCGGTCGATGCCGAACTCGCCGTGGTCGAAGCCGCGCAGCCAGAGCCAGTCGAGCTTGAAGTCGAGGAAGAAGACCTTGAAGGTGGCGCGGTCGTCGGGGAAGGGCGTGGTGAAGCCGGCCTCGGTGAAGAGCCGGCGCGCGGCGCGCACGTCCTTGCCCTTGACGGTGTTGAAGTCGCCGACGATGACGGCGTGCGGAACCATCTCGTGGCGGGCGAGGTCGTCGAGCACGGCCCGCCAGTGCTCGATCTTCTTCTCCAGAGGCATGCGCGTCTCGGCGTGGACGGAGTAGGCGCGCACCGGCGTCGGCCCGACGTGGACGGTCGCGCCGACGGCCGCGCGCCGCCGCCCGCCCGGCCCCTCGTGCGGCAGCACGAGGCGCACCACGTCGCTTAAGGGGTGCGGGCTGAGCAGCGCGACGCCGGTCTCCTCCTCCTCGCCCTCCTTCGACGGCGGCGCGGCCCAAGCGTAGTTCATCCCGAGCGCGTCGGCGATGGCGCGTGCCGTGTTGACGCGCTTCGTGCGCTTCTTGTCGCGGTCGACCTCCTGCAAGCCGATGATGGCGGCCCCGCCCAGCTCGGCGTCGGCCCGCAGCAGCTCGATGACCCGCTTCAAGTCCTCGCCGCCGCGCCAGCGGATGTTGTAGGAGACGACCTTCAGCTCGCCCGACGCGCCCGCGCGCCTCTCGACGGCGGCGGCCCGGCCCGTCTCAAGCAGCCCCGCGTCGCCCTGCGCGCGCGCCGCGGCGGGCGAGGCGAGCAGAAGGCAGAGAAGAATGACGGCGGCGAGAAGTTTCGGGCTTCGGCTTACGGGTCGCGAGTTAAAGAGATTCGCTTTAACTCGCGACCCGTAAGCCGAAGCCCGAAACTGTCCGCGGCCCGCGAGCCGCAATCCGCAATCCGCAATCGCTTTGGGTTTGTTCATCCGGGGCTCCTCGTCACTGGGCGAAGGGCGCGTCGCCGGCGAGGAAGCGGGCGGCGCGGGGCAGGACGTGGTAACGGCACTCGTCGGCTTCGAGCACCTCGCCGTCCGTGTTGACCTTGATGCGGCGGTCGAACCGCAGCTCGACCTCGCGCGCGCGGAAGAAGGCCACGCGCTCGTCCTCGATGTGGCCGCCGTCGGCGACGCTGCCGAGCAGGCGGACGAACTCCAGCGTCGGCACGGCCTCGACGACGCACACGTCCAGCGCGCCGTCGTTAATGAGCGCGCCGGGCGCGATGGGCCGGCCGCCGCCGACGAGGCGCGAGTTGCAGACGGCGAACATCTGCACGCCCGTCTCGCGCGCGACCTCGCTCCCGTCCTCCAGCACCGCGCGCAGCCGCGCCGCCACAGGCTCGTACTCTAGCAGCACCTGCGCGCCGCCGATGATGTAGGCGAACTTGCCGGCGATGGTCTTCAGCTGCGGGTTGACGGCGTCGGAGACCTCGGCGATGAAGCCGCCGGCCGAGACGTTGACGAAGTGGCGCCCGTTGACGACACCCACGTCCGTTCGGAGCGTGCGCCCGCCGAGCATCACCTCGACGGCGCGCCCCGCGTCCTCGGGCAGGCCGAGCGCCGCCGCGAAGTCGTTGCCCGTCCCCAGAGGGATGACGCCGAAGGTGACGCGGCCGAGCGCGCCGGGGACGGCCGCCACGCCGTTCAGGACCTCGTTGAGCGTGCCGTCGCCGCCCGCCACGAACAGGCGCTCGCAGCCCTCCTCGGCCGCGCGCCGCGCGAGGTTCAGCGCGTCGCCCGCCGCCACCGTCATCGCGATGTCCAGCTCGCCGAAGGCCGCGCGCAGGCGCTCGTTCAGCTCCGGCAAGTAGTCGGGCGCGGCGTCGGCGCCGGACACGGGGTTGACGATCAGTCGGGGCTTCATAACGTCGGGTGCCGAGGTGTCGGTTGACGGGGAAGACAAGCCGCTTTCCATCCGGCGCCCTTCAAATCTCCAGACGCAGCCCGTCTTCGGCGGCGACGGTTTCGCCGTCCCAGAGTTTTTTGGCCTCGGCGGTGATGTCGATGCCGTCCCACTCGGGGTAGAGGTGGGCGAGCATGACGCGGCCGGGGCGGGCGAGGCGCGCGAGGCGCATCGCGTCTCCGAGTTCGAGGTGCGTCTCGATGGGCTTCGCGCGGAAGAAGGAGCACTCCATCAGGAAGAGGCCCGCGCCGCGCGCGAAGTCCGCGAGCGCCTCGGTGTAGCCCGTGTCGGAGGTGTAGACGAGCGACGCGCCGCCCGCGCCGGTGAGCCGGACGGCGAGGCTCTCGCTCGTGTGCGGCGTCGAGAAGGTCTCGGCGCGAAGGCCGGGGAAGACCTCGAACTCTTCGCGCGGCGAGACCTCGACGACCTCGACGGGGAAGGGCTGCTCGAACAGGCCGTAGTCGTTCGCCCCGTCGAAGTGGCGCAGCAGCCTCCCGGTCCCGGCGGGGCCGTAGATGCGGAGCGGCTTGGCGCGCTCCCGCGTCTGCGGCGCGTACTTCGTGCCGAAGAGGAAGGGGGCGAGGCCGCCGACGTGGTCGAGGTGGAAGTGGCTGACCCAGACGGCGTCGAGGTTCGCCCAGTCGCAACCCTCCTGCGGCATGCGGAGGACGGACGGCGCGCTGATGTCGAGCAGCAGCGTCCCCGCGCCGGCCTCCAGCCAGTGCGCGGACGAGGAGCGGCGCGGGTGCGGCACAGAGGTGCCCGAACCTAAGACGGTGAGCCTCATCTCTATCGGCGATCTCAACTACTGCGGGTCGCTGCGGGGGAGCCCACAGGCTACCAATCAGGGGAGGCAAAAGGCAAGAGGCAAAAGTTATTTGCCCCCCGCCTCTTGCCTTTTGCCAGCGCGGTGCGCTATCTCTTGCTCAAGGCAAGTAACATCGCGGGCTTGAGAGGGACGCCGGACGAAGATGCATGGCGTGGTGACGCTGCTCGACGACCGCCATTACGCGAGGGTCGAGGCGATCTGGGAGGAGCTGGGGCAGAAGTTCGACGTGCGCGGCATGTACGTCCACGCCTTCCCGCACTTCTCCTATCAGGTGGCCGAGGCCTACGACGACGTGGCCTGCGAGCAATACCTGCGCGAGCTGGCCGGCCGCACCGCGCCCTTCCGCGTGAGGACGGCCGGCCTCGGCATCTTCACCGTCGCCAGCCCCATCCTCTACATCCCGCTCGTCCGCAGCCTCCCGCTCACGCAGCTCCACCGCGACATCTGGGAGGGCATCAAGCAGGCCGCGCCCGGCCCCGTCTCGCACTACTACCACCCGGACGAGTGGGCCCCGCACGTCACGCTCGCGCAGGGCGACATCGACCACGACAAGCTGGCCGCGATCATCCGCGTCCTCAGCGCGCGCAACTTCCACTGGGAGATCACCGTCAACAACCTCGCCGTCATCTACGACACCGGCCGCGAGCAGGGCGTCCGCTGCCGGTTCAACTTCACTTGAAGTCGTCAGTCGTCAGTCGTCAGTTGTCGGTTTCGGACTTTTGCGGCGGTTGACGCTCGCACCGCGCGGGCACAAAATGAACATTGCTTTAACTGATGACTGACGACTGATGACTGACGACCTGTTTTTATGAGCACACAGGACACGCCACTCGACGTGCTGGCCGTCTACTCGCACCCGGACGACGTGGAGCTGACGGCGGGCGGGACGCTTCTGAAGCTGAAGGCGCTGGGCTACCGGACGGGCGTCCTCGACGTGACGCGCGGCGAGATGGGGACGCGCGGCACGCCGGAGATTCGCGCCGAGGAGGCGCGCGAGGCGGCGCGCATCCTGAAGCTCGACGTGCGGCTCAACCTCGGACAGCCCGACGGCCACGTCTGGCTCACGGAGGACTCGCGCCGCGCGCTCGTGCGCGTCATCCGCAGGCACCGGCCGCGCGTCCTCTTCGCCCCGCAGCTCGAAGACGCGCACCCGGATCACGCGCACAC
>DATMVI010000309.1:0-8785 GCA_035563275.1 Pyrinomonadaceae bacterium | reverse complement strand
TTCCTCGCGCTCGGCCGCGGGCAACTGAGAGAGGTCAACCGTGTCGAGCGTGACGGGCGCGGGCGGCGAGATCACTTGAACCGGCCGCCCGCCTTCCGCGGGGAAGCTCGTCCGCAAAGTCTCGTGGCGGCGCGCGACTTCCGTGAGCGCGCCTTCGAGCGCCGCCGCGTTAAGCTCGCCCGCGAGCCGCACCGCCGAGGGGATGTTGTAGGCCGCGTTGCCCGGCTCCAGTTGGTTGATGAACCAGAGGCGCTGCTGCGCGTAGGAGAGCGGCAGCGGCTCGTCGCGCGGCGCGGGGCTGACCGGCGGCAGCTCGGCCCGCGCCCCGGCCCTCAGCTCGCGCTCGACGGCCTCGGCCAGCGCCGCCACGGTCGGCGACTCGAAGAGCCTCCGCAGCGGCAGCTCGGCCGAGAAGGCGCGGCGCACGCGCGAGACGATCTGCGTGGCGAGCAGCGAGTGGCCGCCGAGCTCGAAGAAGTTGTCGGAGCGGCCGACGCGCTCCACACCCAGCACCTCCGCCCAGATGCCGGCCAGCAATTCCTCGACGGGAGTCGCCGGCCCCTCGGAGTCGCCGTCGCGCGCGAGGCCCTCCGCGCTCGGCGCGGGCAGCGCGCGGCGGTCAACCTTGCCGTTGGGCGTGAGCGGCAGCGCGTCGAGCAGGTCGAAGGTGGAAGGCACCATGTAGTCGGGCAGCTTCGACTTGAGGTGGGCGCGCAGCTCGGCGGGGGCGGGGGCGGCCGCCGGGGCCGGGACGACGTAGGCCGCCAAACGGCGGTCGCTCGCCCCGGAGGCGACGGCTAAGACGACCGCCTCCCTGACGCCGGCGTGCGCGAGGAGCGCGGTCTCAATCTCGCCGACCTCCACCCTCTGCCCGCGTATCTTGACCTGAAAATCTTTCCGGCCGATGAACTCAAGGCTGCCGTCCGGCAGGAGCCGCCCCACGTCGCCGGTGCGGTAGACGCGCGTGGCCGCGTCGTCGCGGTCGGGCAGGAAGACGGCCTGCGTGAGGCCGGGCTGCCGCCAGTAGCCGAGGGCGAGGTGCGCGCTGCGGACGGCGATCTCGCCGACGCCGCAGCCCTCGACCGCCTCGCCGTCTTCGTCGAGCAGCAAGACCTCCGTCCCCTCGACCGCGTAGCCGACGGGCACGCTGTTGCGCCGCAGCTCCGAACCGTGGTCGAGGAAGTATTGGAGCGTGACGGTGGACTCGGTCGGGCCGAGGCCGTTGACGAAGATGCAGCCGGGCGCGAAGTGTCGGCGGAACAGCTCGAAGTCGCGCTTGAAGACCTCTTCGCCGCCGAGCACGACGAGGCGCAGGCGCGGGAAGCCGGCGGCGGCCGGGAGCGTGTTGAGGAAGTAGCGGTAGACGGTCGGCGTCGAGTGGTAGACCGTCACCCCCTCGGCGGCGAGGTCGGCGGCGAGGCCGTCAAACCCCTCTTCCTTGATGTCGTAGGCGAAGAGCGAAGCGCCGTTGAGCAGGGCGCCGTAGATGTCCATCACCGCCGCGTCGAAGCTGTAGGAGGCGACGAGCAGCAGCCGGTCGTCCGCGCAGAGGTGGAGGTTGTTGGTGTAGTTGCGGATGTGGCGCAGGACGTTGCGGTGGCTCTGCACGACGCCCTTCGGGCGGCCCGTCGAGCCGGAGGTGTAGAGGATGTAGGCCGGGCGGTCGGGCGGCACTTCGAGCGCGGGGGGCGGGCCGTCGTCAACGCCGCCGAGGTCTTCGACGTTGACGACCGGCAGCGAGCCGGCGGCCAGCTCGCGGGCCAGCCCGAGGTTGCGCCGGTTGGTGACGACGGCGACCGCCCCCGAGTCTTCGAGCATGTGGGAGATTCTCGGAAGGGGGTAGGAGCAGTCGAGCGGCACGTAGGTCTTGCCGGCCTTGAGCGCGCCGAGGATGCCGGCGATCATCAGGTCGCCGTGCTCGAAGAGCAGCGCGACGCGCTCCTCGCCCCCGCCGCGCAGCCCGAGGACGGCGCGCGCCACGCGGTCGGAGAATCGGTCGAGCGCGGCGTACGTCCACTCGGCGCTTTTAGTCTTGACCGCGACGCGCGAGGGGTGCGCGGCCGCCTGCCGCGCGAACCGGCGGGCGATGGACTGTTCGACCTCTTCCGCCCCGAAGCCGACGAAGGGGTTCGAGGGGCGGACGGTGTTGGCGGCGGCGGCGAGCCTCTGCCGCTCGGCGTGCCCCAGCAGCGGCAGCCTCTTCAGACGCTCCTCGGGGTTGGCGACGGCGCCTTCGAGCAGCGTGCCGAGGCGCGCGAGCATCGCCTCGATGGTCGAGTGCTCGAAGAGGTCTGCGTTGTAGACGAACTCGAGCTCCAGCTCGTCGCCCAGCTCGCGCGCGTAGAGCGTGAGGTCGAACTTCGCGCCGGCCTCGGGCGGCGCGAGCGACTCGACGGTGAGCCGGGGCAGCTCGATGCGCTGGCCGGCGAACTTGAGCAGGTTGAACATCACCTGCACCAGCGGCGTCCGGCTGAGGTCGCGCTCGGGGTGGAGTTCCTCGACCAGCTTCTCGAAGGGCAGGTCTTGGTAGGCGTAAGCGCCGAGCGCGACCTCGCGGACGCGGCCGAGCAACTCGCGGAAGGTCGGGTTGCCCGAGAGCCGCGTGCGCAGCACGAGCGTGTTGATGAAGAAGCCGATTAGGCGCTCGATCTCGGCGCGGGTGCGGCCGGCCGAGGGCGTGCCGACGACGATGTCCGTCTGCCCCGTGTGGCGGTAGAGCAGCGTCTTGAAGGCCGCCAGCAGCGCCATGAAGAGCGTCACCTCTTCGCGCTCGCACAGCTCGCCGAGCGCCCGGTAGGGCCGCGCGGGGATGGTCAGCCGGGCGCTCCCGCCGCGGAAGGTCTGGACGGGCGGGCGCGGCCGGTCGGTCGGCAGCTCCAAGACGGCCGGCGCCCCCGCCAACTGCTCGCGCCAGTAGCCGAGCTGCCGCTCAAGCTCCTCGCCCGCGAGGTGCTGGTGCTGCCAGCGCGCGTAGTCGGCGTACTGCACGGCCAGCCCCGGCAGCGAAGCCTCGCGCCCCTCGCGCCGCGCCGCGTAGAGTTCGGCCAGCTCCTCGACCAGCACGCCCGTCGACCAGCCGTCCGAGACGATGTGGTGCATCGTCAGCAGGAGGACGTGCTCCTCCGGGGAGAGCTTGACGAGCGAGGCCCGCCACAGAGGCCCGCGGGCGAGGTCGAAGGGGCGCTGCGCTTCTTCGGCCGCGAGGCGCCGCGCCTCTTCCTCGCGCTCGGCCGCGGGCAGGCGCGTGAGGTCGAGGCAGGGCACGTCGAGCGGCAGGTGCGGGTGGATGACCTGCACCGGCTCGCCGCCCGAGGTGGCGAAGGTCGTGCGCAAAGTCTCGTGGCGGCGGGCGATGTCGTTGAGGCTTTCGGCGAGGGCCGAAGTGTCGAGCGGGCCGGTGAGCTTGACGCCCGAGGGGATGTTGTAGGCGGCGCTGCCCGGCTCCAACTGGTCGATGAACCAGAGGCGCTGCTGCGAGAACGAAGCCGGGGCGGTCTTCTGCCCGCCCGCCCTGCGGCGCAGCAGCCTCGCCAGCAGCTCGCGCTTCTCCTCGGGCGAAAGGTTCGCCGCCCGCGTCGCCCCCTCAGACATCGGTGGCCCTTTCAGACATCAGGTTGGCCTCGCCTTCGGCCAGCATCTCGGCGAGCATCGAATCCACCTCGTTGTCGGAGAGCTGGTCGAGGTTGGCGAGAATCTCCTCGGCGCCGGCGGCGCGCTCGATGGGCTGGGCGGGCGCGGCCGGGCTGGCCACCTTCGCCAGCTCCGCGACGGTCTGGTACTGGAACATCTGGCGCGGGGTGAGTTGGAGCCCGGCCTGACCGGCCCGCGCGATGACCTGAATGCTGAGGATCGAGTCGCCGCCGAGGCCGAAGAAGTTGTCGTGGACGCCCACCTGATCGACCCGCAGCACCTCGGCCCAGATGCCGGCCAGCACCTCCTCGACGGCGTCGCGCGGCGCCACGTAGTCGGCCTCGACCTCGCGGCGCGCGATGTCGGGCGCGGGCAGCGCCTTCCTGTCCACCTTCCCGCTCGGCGTCAGCGGGAAGGAGTCGAGGACGATGAAGGCGGCCGGCACCATGTAGGCCGGAAGCCGGTTGTCGAGGAAGCCGCGCAGCTCGCCGCCCAGCTGCCGCGCCAGCTTCCGGCCGAGGGGGTTGTTGGCGTACTCGCGCCACTCCTTCGGGGTGAAGGGCGCGGCCGGGTAGAAGGCGACGGCGGACTCGGGGACTTCCGCGCCGGCCGCGCGGCGGCGCAGCAGCACGTCGAAGCAGCCGTCCGCGCCCGCGCCCGACCAAGAGACGGTGACGGCGTAGGGCAGCTCGTCGCCGAGCGCCCAGACCTCCGCCGGCTCGACGCTCGGCTGCTCGCGGAACTCGCCCTGCGCCCGCCGCAGGTCGGCGGCCGTCTCCGGGGCCTCGGGGCTTCGGAGCAGTTCGTGCGCCCTGACCTCGGCCCACAGGCGCGCGTTCGGGACGCGGCGGAGGATGAGCGCCTCGGGCTGCGACTCGACGAGGTAGCGGCGCAGCGCCGCCGGCGTCATCCCCCGCTCCTGCCAGTCGAGCGCGGGGCAGGCGGCCTCGGGCCGCGGGCGTTCGCCGACGTGGAGCACCACGTCGTAGCGGAAGCGCGTCAGCTCGTTGTCGTAGCGGCCGGGCTTCAGCTGTATCTGGACGTGGCCGATCTTCGGCAGGTGTTTCTGGAGCGCGAAGAAAAATTCGGGGTCGACGACCAGCTCCTTCTCCTGCGCGACGTGGCGCTCGACGCGCCGCCGCAACTGCTCGGAGGGGAAAGAGGGCGGGGCCTGATAGAGCTGCACCGAGGAGTGGAAGACTTCGAGCAGCGGCAGGCTGCGGATGTCGCCGACGAAGATGAAGCCGCCCGGCTCGACCGCCCGCACCGCGCCTTCGAGCACCCGCAGGAGGTACTCGATGCTGGTGAAATACTGCGCCACCGAGTTGAGGATGGCCGAGTGGAAGGAGCTTTCGGCGATGCCCTCGAAGTCGTCGGCCGGCCGGTGCAGGAGGGTCACGAAGTCGAACTCGGGCGCGCGCCGGCGGAGCTGCTCGCCGAGGCGCTCGACGGCCTCGGCCGAGAAGTCGGTGCCGAGGTACTCGGTGCAGTGCGGGCCGATGCGGAAGAGGAGGATGCCGACGCCGACGCCGAGTTCGAGGACGCGCCGGGGGTCGCGCGCGAGGATGCGCTCGACGCCGCCGTCGCGCCACTCGCGCACCTCCTCCTCGGGGATCGGCTGGCCCGTGTAGCTGCTGTTCCAGCCGACGATGTTGAAGGTCGGGTCGTGCTCGTCCGAGGTCTGGCTGTAGGTCTCGTTCCAGACCACCTCCCAGTCGGACGAGGCCCCGGCCTCGCCCGCCGGCTTCGACTCCCCCTCGGCCAGACGGTACTCGGGGTCGCGCACGACGTAGCCGACGAGGCGGGCGTCGCCCTCGGCGTCCTCGCGCACCTGCACGACCGCGTCGCGCACGGCCGGGTGCTGGCGCAGGACTGACTCGATCTCGCCCAGCTCGATGCGCTGCCCCCTGACCTTCACCTGATAGTCCACGCGGCCGAGGAACTCGATCTCGCCGTCGGCGCGGAAGCGGACGAGGTCGCCCGTCCGGTAGAGGCGCGCGCCCGCCTCCCCGGAGAACGGGTCGGGGACGAACGCCTCGGCCGTGCGGCCGGGGCTGTGGAGGTAGCCGCGCCCGACGCCCGCGCCGCCGACGTAAAGCTCGCCGGGGACGCCGACGGGCGCGGGCCCGAGCGCGGCGTCGAGCACGTAGAGCCGCGTGTTCATCACGGGGCGGCCGATGGGCACGCGGGCGGCCGAGGGCGGCGGGGGCTCGGCGATGCGGCAGTGGCTCACGTCGTCCGAGCACTCGGTCGGGCCGTAGGCGTTGAGGAGCGGGATCGAGGGGTAGAGGGCGAGCCAGCGGCGGCACAGCCCGGGCGGCAGCTCCTCGCCCGTCGGGATCATCCAGCGCAGCCGCGAGAGGGCCGGGCGCCGCTCGCCGCGCGGCCCCGCCTCCTCGGTCATCATCCGCAGGAGCGTCGGGACGGTTTCGAGCACCGAGACCGACTCGCGCTCGACCGCTTCGAGCAGCCGCGGCGGGTCGTGCGCGATCTCGTCGCGGAAGACGTGGACGCTGCCGCCGACGGCGAGCGCCGCCAAGAACTGCCAGACCGAGATGTCGAAACACTGCGAGGCGGTCTGCGCCACGCGGTCGCGGCCGGTGAGCCCCAGCTCCGTGATCTTCGCGTAGAGGTGGTTGATCATCCCGCGGTGCTCGATCATCGCCCCCTTCGGCGTGCCGGTCGAGCCGGAGGTGTAGATGACGTAGGCGAGGTTGGAAGGGCCGACGCGCGCGGGCGGGGCGGAGGGCTTCGGCCCCGCGGCGAGCAACTCTTCGAGCGCCAGCACGCGCGGCGGCCGCCCGCCCTCCATCCCGGCGAAGGCGCGCCCGGCGAACTCGGCGAACTCCGAGGCCGAGAGCACCAGAGGCGCGCGGCTCTGCTCGACCACCTGCACGACGCGCGGCGCCGGGTAGAGCGGGTCGAGCGGGAGGTAAGCGCCGCCGGCCTTGAAGACGGCGAGGACGGCGGCGAGGAAATCCAGCCCGCGCTCGGCCAGCAGCCCGACGACCACGTCGGGGCCGACGCCGCGCTCGGCGAGCTGCCACGCGAGCCCGTTGGCCCGCTCGTCCAGCTCGCGGTAGCTGAGGCTCCGGCCGTCGCAACGGGCGGCCACGGCGTCGGGCGTGCGCGCCGCCTGCGCCTCGAAGAGTTGCGCGAAGCTGGCCTCGCGCGGGAAGTCGGCCCCGGTTCGGTTCCACTCGACGAGCACGCGCCCCCGTTCGGCTTCGGTCAGGAGCGGGAGCTCGGAGAGCCTGCGGTCGGGGTCGGCGGCGGCGGCTTCGAGCAGCGTCGCGAAGTGTTCGGCCATCCGCTCGATGCGGTCGGCGTCGAAGAGGTCTGTGTTGTACTCGAACGTGCCGTTGAGGCCGGCCGGCGTGTCCGACATCGAGAGGATCAGCTCGAACTTGGCCGTCCCGCTGTGCAGCGCGACCGGGCTCAGGGTGAGGCCCGGCAGCGCGAGCGGCTGGAGCGGGACGTTTTCGAGCGCGAAGACGACTTGGTAGAGCGGCGTGCGGCTCAGGTTGCGCGAAGGCTGGAGCGCGTCCACGAGCTGGTCGAAGGGCAAGTCCTGATTGGCGTAGGCGTCGAGCGTGACTTCGCGGACGCGGCCGAGCAGCTCGCGGAAGGTCGGGTCGCCCGAGAGCCGCGTGCGCAGCACGAGCTGGTTGACGAAGAAGCCGATGAGGGCCTCGGTCTCGGGCTGCGTGCGGTTGGCGATGTCGGTGCCGACGACGATCTCCTCCTGCCGCGCGTAGCGGTGGAGCAGCGTCTTGTAGGCGGCCAGCAGCGTCATGAAGAGCGTCGCGCCCTCGCGCTGGCCGAGCGCCCTGAGCGACTCGGCGACGGGCCCCGGCAGGACGAAGGTGTGGGCCGCGCCGCGGAAGGTCTGCGCCTCGGGGTGCGGCCGGTCGGTCGGGAGGTTGATCGAAGGCAGGCCCGCGCCGAGCTGCTCCTTCCAGTAGGCGAGCTGCTTGTCGCCGACCCCGCCCCGCAGCCACTCGCGCTGCCACGCGGCGTAGTCGGCGTACTGGATGGGCAGCTCTTCGAGCGGCGACGGCCGCCCCTCGCGGAAGGCCGGGTAGAGCGCCGCCATCTCGCGGATGAGCACGCCGACCGACCAGCCGTCGCTGACGATGTGGTGGACGACCAGCACGAGGACGTGCTCCTCGGGGCCGAGCCGCAGGAGCGTGCCGCGCAGCAGCGGGCCGGAGACGAGGTCGAGCGGGCGCTCGGCCTCGCGGGCGGCGAGTTCGGCGGCGCGGGCCTCGCGCTCCGGGGCGGGCGCGTCGCCGAGGTCTATGACCGGCAGCTCCAGCCTCAGCTCCGGGGCGATGACCTGCACGGGCTGCCCGCCCTCGACGGCGAAGGTCGTGCGCAGCGCCTCGTGGCGGCGGACGATCTCGCCGAGGCTGCGGGTGAGCGCGCCGAGGTCGAGCGCGCCCGTCAGGCGCACGCCCATCGGGATGTTGAAGGCGGCCGTGCCCGGCTCCAGCTGTTCGAGGAACCAGAGGCGCTGCTGCGCGTAAGAGAGCGGCACCTTGTCCGAGTCGCGCGCGAGCCGCGCGATGCGCGGGCGCGGCTCCTCCTGCCGGCCCTTGTTCCGCTCGCTCAGGCGCCGGTGGAGTTGTTCGAGCTTGGCGGGCGACAAATTGGCGATGCGTTGTGAGAGTTCGCTCATCCTCAATCGTTCCTCGTGGCCGGGAGGCTGACCGGCGCGCCGGCCGCTTCGCCCGGCCGCCCGTTCGACCCGTTCCGGGAGTCGTACAGGAAAGACTCGATGACCGTCCCGAGCCGGCGCTCGCGCGCCAGCCGGCAGGCGAACTGCGCCAGAGCCACGTCGAGCACGCCGAGCCCGAACGGGCTGAAGACGGCCACGCTCTCGGCGTCGCGGCGCGGCGCGGCGCGCCCCGCGGTGATGTCGGCGAGCGAGCAGCGGATGAAGCCGCGGTGGCCGACCCGCTGCTCGGCGAGGTGGACGGAGGTCTGCGCGCGGCAGACGTGGTCGGCGTCGTCCACGACGTTGTCGGCCGCGAGAATCGCCTCGGCCGAGAGGTCGCGCAGGGAGACGTGGAGCAGGGTGCTGCCCGGCGCGCAGGCCGAGAGGTCTCGGACGTGCGGCGCGAGCGCCGTCGTGGCGACGGAGGTGAGCGGG
>DATMVI010000308.1:0-6210 GCA_035563275.1 Pyrinomonadaceae bacterium | reverse complement strand
AGGCCGGCCTCGGCCGCGTCGGCGCGCGCCCGCACGAGCGCCGCCATCGCCGCCGGCTGCAACTCGACGCGCGCCCCGCCCATCACCTCGCCCCGCCACCCGGCCTCGCGCTGGAAGCTCTCGACCTGCTCGTCGTCCTCGAAGAGGCAGACCGGCGGCAGGAGCACGCCCTCGGCGACGAACATCGCGCCGTACTCGACGAGCATCCGCCGCGACACCTTGTCGCCGCCCGAGCTGAAACAGTCGAGGCTCACGCCGCGCCGCGCCAGCGCGCGCTCCAGCGCCGTCTCGAAAGGCGCGCGGCCCTGCCCGTCCGGCCCCTCACCCATGCCTTGCCGCTTCAACCCGGCTTCCCCGCTCTCCGTTCTACGCACCAACGCATCATAAAAACGGCCCGCCCGCCCGGTCAAACGGAGAAGCGCGAAATCAGTAGTCAACGGTCGGCGGGCGGCGGCCGGCACGCCCCGCCCGGCGGGCGAGGATTGACACCGCGACTCTCGTAAAGAGAAAGTATTTCCACCGGCTACTGTCCGCCGTCTACTTCTTTATGAGCTTGGTTAAGAAATTCGAGGAGGTGGCGGCCGTCTACCGGCGGCACGGGTGGCGCGTGGCGGGCGTGTTGATGACGGGCGCGGCGCTGGCCGAGTGGCGCGGGGCGGGAGGCGCCGACCTGTTCGGCGGCGTCGCGCCCGCCGAGGCGGAGGTGGACGCGCTCTGGTTCACGCGCCCCTCGCAGGGCGGGCGCGAGGCTTGGGAGTTGCGGCTCGTGGCCGAGCCGCCCTACGCGCTCTTCGAGCTGTTCGAGCCTGACGAGGCCGAGGAGGATCGCGCCGACGTGCGGCGTGAGATGGAGGCGCGGCTGCGCGAGCACGTCTCGCCGCCCGGTTAGTCGTCGTCGCGGCTGCGGCCCACCTTGACGGGGATTTCCATCCGCTGCCCGTCGCGCATCACCACGGCCGTGACGGTCGAGTTCGGCACGGCCTCGTAGATGCGCAGCCGCAGGTCGCCGGGCGTGCGCGTCGGCTGTCCGTTGAACTCCAGCACCACGTCGCCCCGCTTCAGCCCGGCCATGTCGGCCGGCCCGTTACGCGTCACGCGGTCGAGTTCGGTGCCGTGCGTGTTCAACTCCGCCACGCGGACGCGGCCGCCGACGTTGACGCCGATCTGCCCCTCGCCGCCCGGCCGCGCGCGCAGCGCCTCGCGCCCGCGGTAGCCGCCGGCCGCGGCCGTGACGATGGTCGCGGTGCGCGTCTGGCCCTCGCTCACGTAGACGATCTCGACCGTCTTGCCCGGCGGCGTGTCGCGCAGGATGCGCCGCAGCGAGCGCGCGTCGCGCACGGGCTTGCCGTCGAAGGCGGTGATCACGTCGCCGCCGCGCAAGCCCGCCGCTTCGAGCGTGGTGCCGGGGCCGTCGAGCCCCTTGATGAAGGCCCCGCCGCCGTCGGCCGTCTCGAAGCCGTCGACCTCGCGCTCGACCGAGATGCGCGGCGCCTCGTTGACGCGGTTCGCCCGCCGCGCGCTCCTCATCACCGTCCCGACGGCGAACATGAGGACGAGCGCGAGCACCACCCACCCGATCCAGCCCATCCGCCACGACCCGAACCGGCCCGCGCACTTCCCCGCGGCGTCGCCGGCGCGCGCCGGCGCGTGAGGCGCGACATTCGCGAGCGGCGCGGCCGCCCACGTGTGGTTGGCGGCGAAGTTCGGCGCCTCCTTCGCGGCGGCGGCCGGCGGCGCGAAGGGCGGCGTCTTGCCGTCGAAGCGGCGCGTCTCGGTGTACTCCTCGACGCCCTCGCCGAGGCGGAAGCCGCACATGCGGCAGAAGCGCAGCCCCGCGACCATCTCCGCGCGGCAGTTCGGGCACGTCACCACGCCCGCGCCCTCGAACTGCCTCTCGGCCTCTTCGTGTTTTGTCTGCATAATCTCTATCTCGGTCGGCTTCCTTGAAGGGGGCCGCGGCCGGGCGGACGCTTTAACAACCCGCGCCCGGCTTCGTGTACGGATTATACGCCTCTTGGAGCGACCCGGTTGCATCTAACGGGACGGGGGCCGTAGACTCGCCGCGCGTCTAAACCTAGCCTGACAGGATATTTTGGCCCGCCGCGCCCCCCCGCGCAAGCGCGCGGCACGGCGCGTGCCCGAGCGAGTTTCGGGCCGAAGGATTTTCGGTTTAGTTACCAGTTATCAGTTATCGGCCGTCAGTAAGGACAAGACGCGACGGCCGGCGGCCGGCGGCCGATGGCTCAATCGCAAACCCGAAATCAAAAATGCTTTTAACCGGAAGCTTCATTGAAGGAGAAAGTTAGTGGAAGTCAGCAAGGCTCTGGTAACGCTCCGGCCGCTCTACGGCAAGGACAACATCGAGATCGTGACCGACGACGGCACGCGCGTCCGCGGCGTCGTGCGGAGCCTGCGCACCACGCAGGCGCTCACCCGCCCCAGCGTGAAGATCGAGCGGCCCGACGGCGAGATCATCAAAATCCCCTTCGTCAACATCACCGAGATCATCGACCATAACAGGTAGCCGGCGGCCGGCCGTCGCCCAAAAAGCCGTGAATCGTCAACCGTCACTCGTCACTCGTGGGAAGCGTTGAGAGTCGCCCCGGCCTGACGGATTCAAGTCCGGGCGGCGCTCAAACTGTCTTCACGATTGGCGGTTGACGGCTGACGATTCACGGCTTTTTTGCTTCTCGTTTCCCGCGGGCGGTTCTGTTATAGTAAGCGCGCCGGGGGGCCGAACCGGCAGGAGAAGTTTGCGGATGACGATTGAGGATTTCGGGGCCGGCGTGGCGAGCGTCTGGCAAGGCTTGAGGCCCTCGACGCGCAGCCTCGTCGAGCGCGCGCTGACGGTGACGCCGCCGCCCGGCGTGGCGTCGGCGCGCGGCGACTCGTCTTACGACCCGCGCTCGGAGTGGGAGCTGAGCCGCCTGCTCGCCGCGCTCGACGAGCGCGCGGCCGACAAGGGCGCGAAGAATCTGAGCGCCGAGGTCTCGCGCGAGTTGCGCCGCGTCGCCGAGACCTGCGCCGCCGTCCTGCACAGCGAGGCGCGCTCGGCCGAGGTCTTCGCCCAACTGCTCGAACGCGCCCTGCGCTCGCGCGACTACGCGCGCGTGGACACTCTGGCCGACGCCATGTCCGGCCGCCTCGCGCCGAGCGAGCTGTGCGAGCTGGCGCGCAACCCGAACCCCTCCGTCCGCGCCCTCGCCCAAGAGGCGCTGCTGCAACTGCCGACCGGCGCGCTCGTCTCGCTGCTCGGCGACCCCATCGACGCCGAGACGGCCCGCTCCGCCCTCGAATCTCAGGCCGACGAGTACGAGTCCGAGGAGGCGCGCCTCATCGTCAACGTGCTCGACCAAGCCGACGACGCCGAGGACGATCTTTAAGGTAGGGCCCGAGACCAGAGGCTTGTAAAAGCGTTGGGGCCGGTGAAGGCATAAGCTTTCACCGGCCCCTGACTTTTTCGACGGCCTCGGCCTCTAAACCCCGGCCCCCGCCTCCTGCTCCTTCCCGATCTCGCGCAAGCGGGCGACGACTTTTTCGATGAGCCAGTTGGGCGTCGAGGCCCCGGCCGTGACGCCGACGCGGGCCGCGCCGCGCACGTCCTCGGGGCTGATCTCGTCGGGCGTCTCGATGAGGAAGCTGCGCGGGCACTGCTCCTGACAGACGGCGAGGAGCTTGACGCTGTTCGAGGAGTGCTTGCCGCCGATGACGTAGAAGGCGTCCACGTGGCCGGCGAGCGCGCGGGCCGCGTCCTGCCGGTCGCGCGTGGCCGAGCAGATGGTGTTGACGATCTGCGGCTCGGCGTCGGCCCGCTCGCGCACGGCCTCGGCCGCTTCGAGGAACGTCTTGAGCTTGAGCGTGGTCTGCGAGACGACGAGCGGCGCGTGCAGCCGCGGCAGGCCCGCGACCTCCGAGGCGTCGCGGACGACGTGGGCGCGGTCGGGCGCGTAGCCGCGGACGCCGATCATCTCCGGGTGGTCGGGGTTGCCGACGACGACCACGTCGCGGCCCTGCGCGGCGGCGCGCTCGGCCAGCTTCTGCACCTTCGTGACGAACGGGCAGGTGGCGTCCACGACCTTCGTCGCGCGCGCTTCGAGTTCGCGCTGGACGCCGGGCGTGACGCCGTGGGCGCGGATGACGGCCGTCTCGCCGTCGCGCACCTCGGCGGGCGCGTCGATGGTGCGGACGCCCCCGGTTTCGAGCCGCTCGATCTCCTGCGTGTTGTGGATGAGCGGCCCGAGCGTGCGCACCGTCGCGCCCTCGGCCAGAGCCTCCTCCACCATCTCGACGGCGCGCTCGACGCCGAAACAGAACCCGTACTCGTCGGCTAAGAGAACTTGCATTTCGGTTATCGGCCTTCGGTCGTCAGTCACCGGTTTTCGGCCGCCGGTTCTGTCTTCGCCGGCGGCCGAAAACCGGTGACTGATAACTTCTACGTCGGGTTAATCGGCTCGGGGCCGGGGGCGGGCGCGGGCGGGCTTTCGCGCCGCCAGCGTTCGCGGAGGCGGTCGGCCGCCGCGAGGCTCTCGTCCACCCAAGTGATCTTCCGGTCGGCGAACCAGCGGACGCCGCCCCAGAAGTTCTTCTCCAGCTCGCCCAACTGCCGGGCCACGTCGCGCGGCAGGACGGCGAAAGACGCGTCGCAGACGAAGCGGAGCGCGTCGCAGACGGGGTTGCCCGTGTCGTAACGCGGGTCGTGTGTGTCAGCCATTACTTTACGAACCTCCTCACACAAGCCATACGGCCGCGAGGCGCCGCGCGTTCCCGCCGGAGTCACATCCTAACACGCCGCCCGCGCCCGCCCGAAGCGACGGGGCAGTCAGGCGGGCGGGCCGCGGTTCATCGCGCGCGCGAGAATCCGGAGGCGCGCGGCGGCCGGGTCGCCGGCGACGCGGAGCCGCGGCGAGTCGCCCCGGAGCCGAGACTTTATTCCTCGCCGACGGCGGCTTTAATCGTCGGCCACATCTCGAAGGCCCAGAACTCGTAGCCCTCGTCCGAAGGGTGGAAGCCGTCGGGCGAGAAGAAATCGGGGTGTTCGGGGATGACGGCGCGGCTCTTGGCGTAGGCGTCTACGAGGGGGAGGCCGTGGCGCGCGGCCGCCTCGGCGATGAGGTTGTTAAAGAGGTTGACGCGGCGGTTGGCCTCTTCGCGCAGGAAGGCGGGGACGGCCGGCGCCTGCGCGATGTCGGGCAGGTTGGAGATGACGAGCGGCGCGTCCGTCTGCTCGCGGACGCGAGAGATGATCTCCTCGTAGTTGCGCGCGAACTGCTCGGGGGCGACCTGCCGGCTCACGTCGTTGATGCCGATGGAGAGCGTGACCAGCGTCGGCCGCGCCTCGCCGACGCGGCCCGCCTGCCCGCGCAGCACGTCGCTCGTCGTCGCCCCGCTCACGCACAAATTGACGAGCCGCGAGCCGGGCCGCGCCCGCTCGATGCGCTCCAGCAGACGGGCCGGATAGCCGCCGCCCTTGCGCGCCCCGACGCCCACGCCCGTCGAATCGCCGAGCGCCACGTAGACGACCGGCGGCTTCCGCTTCCCTTCACTCATCTCAGGCCCGGCGCCCCCCCCTGAATTTTCGCCGCGCGTCCCGCACGCCGCCAGCGACAGCAACGCCAGCAGTAAAAGCCTCCCCCGCGCCCGACAAAGATTACGGCTCGACACGCGCAGCCACACGGATGACATCAACTCGAAACTTCAGACGGCCGCCTCCGAGCGCACCGGCTCGCGCAGCACCGCGGCGGCGGCCTCGGCGGCGACGCGCGCGGCCTCGGGGTGCGTGTCCTGTAGGTTAGAGACTTGCAGCAGCCCCTCGCCCGTGCGCGAGAGCATGCGGAAGAGGTCGCCCTCCTCGGCGCGCGTGCGGCGCACCAGCGTCGGCCAGTCCATCCCGGCCGCCCAGCGCGCGGCCGTGGCCGCGGCCGAGAAGTTGATCTCGGGCGCGGGTTCGATGTCCTGCTGCCACTCGACGCTCGACACGTCGTAGGCGATGCGGTCGAACTTGCCGAGCGCCGTCAGGAGCGCGTCGTCGAGTTCGAGTTCGCCGTAGTCGCGCTCGGCGTCGGCCGCGAGGGCGGCCATGAGGCCGGCGGCGCGCGGCGCGTCGAGCGCGGCGAAGAGGCCGCGCCCGATGGCCTCGCCGACGAGGAGCGGGCGGTCGAGCCGGAGGTCTGCGAGCCAGCGCCCGCGCTCGGTCACGCGCTCGGCGAAGAA
>DATMVI010000307.1:0-5515 GCA_035563275.1 Pyrinomonadaceae bacterium | reverse complement strand
GAAGGCCGGCGGCCGGCCGGGCGCGGCCGTCCTGCCCGCGCCCGCGCAGACCTCGCCGGCCGAGGGGACGGTCTTCGAACGCTTCCCGCGGGCGACGCGGCTCGCGTGGGCGCCCGTGCCGGGCGCGGCCAGCTACACGGTCGAGGTCGAGTTCTTCAACGTCTGCGGGGGCGTGCCCTCCTGCCCGGAGACTTCGCCGCACCAGCTCAACGGCGACCCGCCGCAGTCCGGCATCGAGGCGACGAGTTACGAGTTCAACTTCATCGGCGCGCAGCCCGGCCGCTGGCGCGTCTGGGCGGTGGACGCGGGGGGGCGCGCCGGCGCCAAGTCGCCGTGGTCAACCTTCGTCTACAAAAGATAATTCCCGCGGCCGCCACACCGAAGCCATGTTTCTTCAAGCCAACACGACGAGCCTGTTCAGCGCGACCGACCTCCAGTTGATCGCGCCGGAGTTGATCCTGACGGTCTGCGCGTGCGTGGCGCTCGTGATGGAGGTGGTGCTGCCGTACCGCAGGGGGCGCGTCGTCGGCTACTTCACGCTCGCCGGGCTGCTGCTCTCGGCCGTCTCGCTCGCCGCGCTCGGCTACCCGCAGGCGGCCTCCGCCTTCGGCGCGGGCGACGCGCCGGCCGCCGTCCTGACCGGCTTCTACAACACGGTGCGCGTGGACGGCTTCGCCATCCTCTTCAAGTCCATCTTCCTTCTGGCCGCGGCCCTGACCGTCGCCGTCTCGCTGCGCTTCCTCGACGTGGAGGGCGAGCAGCGCGGCGAGTTCTACTCGCTGGTGCTGTTCGCCACCACGGGGATGATGTTCCTCGCCTCGGGCTACGACCTCATTGTGCTCTACATCAGCCTCGAGCTGATGGCGCTCACCTTCTACGTGCTCGTCGCCTACGCGAAGCGCGAGCGGCGCTCGAACGAGGCCGGGATGAAGTACTTCCTGCTCGGCGCGTTCTCGTCGGGCATCCTGCTCTACGGGATGTCGCTGCTCTACGGCGTGGCCGGCTCGACCAACCTCGGCGAGATCGGGCCGCGGGTGGCGCAGGCCGTGATGGCGGCGCCCGAAGCCGCGGGCGGGGCGCCGCTCAGGCCGCTCGCCATCCTCGCGATGATCGCGCTCGCCGCCGGCCTCTTCTTCAAGATCGCCGCCGTGCCCTTCCACATGTGGGCGCCGGACGCCTACGAGGGCGCGCCGACGCCCGTCACGGCCTTCCTCTCGACGGGGTCGAAGGCGGCGAGCTTCGCCCTGCTCGCGCGCATCTTCCTCGACGCGCTCGGCGGGATGCGCACGGACTGGGCGCCGCTCATCGGCCTCGTCGCGGCCGTCACCATCTTCGTCGGCAACTGGGCCGCCGTCACGCAGACGAACGCCAAGCGGCTCCTCGCCTACTCGTCGGTCTCGAACGCCGGCTACCTGCTGCTCGGCGTCGTCGCCGCCAACGCGTGGGGCTATCAGGGCCTCGTCATCTACCTGATCGTCTACACCTTCATGAACGTCGGCGCGTTCGGCGTCATCATCGCGCTGAGGCGGCGCGGCCTCCCGGGCGACGAGGTGGAAGACCTCTCGGGGTTGGGGCAGAAGTCGCCGGGCACGGCGCTGATGATGACGATCTTCATGCTCTCGCTGGGGGGGCTGCCGGTGACGGGCGGGTTCATCGGCAAGTGGTTCCTGTTCGGCGGCGTGATCGAGCGCGGGGCGACCGAGGGGAAGAACTGGTACTACTGGCTGGCCGGGTGGGCGGCGCTCAACACGGTCGTCTCCTTCTACTACTACGTGCGCTTCATCCGCGCCATGTACATCGGCGACCGCGAGGCCGACCCGCGCCCGCTCTCGCTCTCGCCCGCGCTCCGGGCGGCGCTCGTCGTCTGCGCCGTCGCCGTCATCTTCATCGGCGTCTACCCGCACCCGGTCATCCGCGTGGCCGAGGCCCTGCTCGCTACGCTCGGCGGCGCGGGCGCGGTCGCGCTGCGCTGACGGGGCGGGCGGCGCGCCTGAACTCGGCGAGCCAGAGCAGGAATTAGGTGAGCGACGCGGCCGCGATGGTGGCGAGCGCGCCGGCCGCCATGACGCGCAGCGCCGTCCCCATCAGCATCAACTGGAACTCCGCGGGCGGCATCCCCCAACTCATAAAATCCATAAACTCTCCGGGCCTCCTCTCCGCGTCCGCCGAAGGAGGTGGGGGCGGGCGCATGCCGTAGATACGCGCGCGCCCGCCGGGCGGATTTCGGGCGCGGGGCGGGGCCGTTTGCGCGGGCGGGCGCGGATGTTTAATGATGGGGGGCAGGCCGTTTCGACGCATCGAAACTTTAACGGAGGCGGGATGGGCACAGAGTTGGAAGGGCGTGTCGCGCTCGTGACGGGGGCGACCTCCGGGATCGGGCGCGCGACGGCGCTCCTCTTCGCGGCGGAGGGGGCGAGGGTCGCGCTGGTGGGCCGCGACGAGGAGGCTCTGGCGGAAGTGGCCGGGGAGATACAGAGCGGCGACCACCTGACGCTGCGCGCGGACGTGACGGACGAAGCGGACGCGCGGCGCTCGGTCGGGGAGGCGGCCGAGAGGCTCGGCGGCCTCGACGTGCTCGTCAACGCCGCGGGCGTCATCGGCAACGGCACGGTCGAGAGCACGCCGCTCGCCGAGTGGGACGCGATGATGAACGTCAACCTGCGCGCCGTCTTCCACCTGATGCAACTGGCCGCGCCGCACCTCGCGCGCCGGCCCGGCAACGTCGTCAACGTGTCGAGCGTGACGGGCCTGCGGGCCTTCCCCGGCGTGCTCGCCTACTGCGTCTCGAAGGCGGGCGTCGATCAACTCACGCGCTGCGCCGCGCTCGAACTCGCGCCGAAGGGGGTGCGCGTCAACGCCGTCAACCCCGGCGTCGTCGTCACCGAGGTTCACCGCCGCGGCGGGATGTCCGACGAGGCCTACGAGCGCTTCCTCGAACACTCGAAGACGACGCACCCGCTCGGCCGCGTCGGCGCGGCCCGCGAGGTCGCCGAACTCATCCTCTTCCTCGCCTCCGACCGCGCCTCGTGGATCACCGGCGCGACCTACTCGATTGACGGCGGCCGCGCCCAGACCTGCGCCCGGTAAGGCAGTAGACAGTAGTCAGTAGACAGTAGTCAATAGTCAGTAGCGCTTCGCGTGATTGATGCTGACGCCGACACCCTAACGACTCGATACCGAAGGTCTTCCTACTGACTACTGACTACTGTCTACTGTCTACTTCCTCCTATGCTTTTCTTCTACCTCCTCGCGGCGCTCGTCCTGTTGCAGAGCCTCGTCTCGCTGCGGGGCGGGGTGCGCTACCTCGCCTTCTTCCGGCGGGAGTTGGGCGCGCGCCGCAAGATGTTCATGCCGCCCGCGACGGTCTTCGTGCCGTGCCGCGGCATCGATCAGGGGTTGCGCGAGAACTTCCGCGCGCTCTTCGCGCAGCACTACCCGGCCTACGAGTTGATCTTCGTCTCCGACCGCGCCGACGACCCCGCGCTGGCCGTGGCCGAGGGCGTGCGCCGCGAGGCGGCCGGCGAGACGGTGGCGCGCGCCCGCACGGTCGTCGCCGGGCCGGCCGAGGCGTGCGGGCAGAAGGTGCATAACCTGCGCGTCGCCGCCGGCGAGGCCGACCCCGCGAGCGAGGTCTTCGTCTTCGTGGACACGGACGCGCGGCCGGGGCCCAACTGGCTGCGCGCGCTCGTCGCGCCTCTGGCCGACGAGCGGGTCGGCGCGGCGAGCGGCTACCGCTGGTTCGTGCCCGTGCGCGGCGGGCTGGCCTCGCACCTGCGCGCCGTGTGGAACGCTTCGATTGCCTCGGCGCTCGGCGCGGACAGGAGGCGCAACTTCTGCTGGGGCGGCTCGACGGCCGTCCGCCGCGAGACGTTCGAGCGGCTGGCCGTCGCCGAGCGCTGGCGCGGCGCGCTCTCGGACGACTTCGCGCTGACGCGGGCGCTGCGCGAGGCGGGCCTCCCCGTGCGCTTCGTGCCGGCCTGCCTGACGCCCTCGCTCGAAGACTGCCGGCTCGGCGGCCTGCTGGAGTTCACGACGCGGCAGCTCAGGATCACCCGCGTCTACGCGCCCGCGCTGTGGCGCGTCGTCCTCGTCTCGAACCTGCTCTTCGTCCTCGTCTTCTTCGGCGGCCTCGCGCTCGCCGCCGCGCGCGCCGCGCTGGGGCTGAGCTTCGCGTGGCCGCTGGCAGTGGTCTGCGCCGTCTTCCTGCTCGGCGTGTGGAAGTCTTTCTTCCGGCTGCGGGCCGTGGCGCTCGTGCTCGAAGACTACCACGCGGAGTTGCGCGCGGGGCTGTGGGCGCACCTCGCGCTGTGGCCCGCGACGGCGGCGCTCTTCCTCTACAACGCCGTGGCCGCCGGCCTCTCGCGCCGGATAGAGTGGCGCGGCATCGGCTACGAATTGAAATCGCCGACCGAAACTGTCATCATCCGCGAAGAAAAAGTTTCGGGTTCCGGGTCGCGGGTTTCGAGCTGAGACGACCCCGGGCCGAACCTTTCGAGCTCAAGCACGCGAACCCGAAGCCCGCGACCCGCAGCCGACCGCTGATGCCTAACCGCGCCGCCCAACTCTACCAACTGATCCGCTCGACGAAGCGCGAGCGGGCGCTCGGCACGGTCATCTTCTTCGTCACGTCGCGGTGCAACGCGAAGTGCGAGACCTGCTTCTACCACGAGGAGCTGAACCGGCCGGGCGACCTCTCCTTCGAGGAGATCGAGCGCGTCTCGCGGACGATGCCCGCCGTCACAGACCTCTGGCTCTCGGGCGGCGAGCCGACTCTGCGCCACGACGCCTCCGAGATCATCCAACTCTTCGTCACCAACAACGGCGTCCGCCGCGTCATCATCCCGACCAACGGCCTGCTCAAGTCGCGCACCCGCGAGATCGTCGGCCGCGCGCTCGGCGACAACCCGGAGCTTCACCTCTACCTCAACGTCGCGCTCGACGGCTACGGCGAGACGCACGACCGCGTGCGCGGCGTGCCCGGCAACTGGGGGCGCACGCTCGACTGCCTGCGCGCCCTCTACCCGCTCAAAGACCTCTACGCCGAACGCTTCCGCCTCAACGTCAACACGGTCGTCTGCGCCGAGAACTACGCCGAGGTCGGGCGACTCGCCGACTTCCTCTGGGAGAACTTCCGCCTCGACGGCCACTACTTCAACATCATCCGCGGCGAGGCGAAGGCCGGCGACTCCATCAAGCGGGTGCCCGGGGAGGTGCTGCCCGGCCTCTACGCCTCGGCCGCCGCGCTGACCGAGCGCTACGCCGGGCGCATGTTCGCCGCCGCCGACGCGGCCGCGCGCTTCGTCAAGTCGGTCGCCTACGTCGGCGCCATCACGACGCACTACCGCGCGCAACGCGCCAACTTCGCCGGCCCCGACGCGTGGCCCTTCCCCTGCACGGCCGGCGAGACGACCGCCGTCATCGACTACGACGGCGGCGTTCGCGCCTGCGAGCTGCGCGAGCGCTTCGCGTCGCTCAGGGACTACGGCTGCGACTTCGGCCGGCTGTGGGCCGACGC
>DATMVI010000306.1:0-9992 GCA_035563275.1 Pyrinomonadaceae bacterium | reverse complement strand
CGTCGGCGAGCACGCGCGGCACAGCGGGCGTCTGGGCGAACAGCAGCAGGCCCACCAGCGCGACGCTCAGCGCGCGAGACGGCGCGCGCCGCAACGCCTCGCGGCGCGGCAGAAACCTCCGAAGGGTCTGGGCGCGGCGCGTGCGGGGAGGTCGCTCGGCGCGGGCGGCGTTTCGGGAGAGGGCTGACCGCTTCATGTTCGCTGTTCCTCTGAGACGGGAGGCCGGAAGCGTCGCGGCGGCGAGGGGCGACGCGCGCAGCGTCGCTATTGAAGGCTGAGGAGGACGAGTATCTCGCCCGCGCCGCGCTCCAGAGGTTCGAGCGCCTTGCCGATGATGGTGCCGGGCCGGTGGATGGGCGTGCCCGCGAGGTCTACGGGCACGCTCTTCATCGCCACGCCCTCGACCCCGCTCGACACCAGCAGGTCGCCGACCTTGATGGCGCCCCGCGTCGCGTCCACCTTCACGCGCACCCGGCCCGTCGTCGCCACCATGACCCGGCCCGCGCCGCCCTCGCCGAGGACGAGTCCGGGCCGCGCCGAGACGACGCCGGCCACGCGCGTGTCGTAGGCGGCGGTCGAGGCGAGCACGTGGTTCGAGCGCGACCCGTCGAGCACGACGACCGTGCCGGCGGCGAGCTCCTGCGTGGACGGAACCCACTCGGCCACGTCCTGAAACTTGGCCGCGATGTTGCCGTCCACCGTCACGTCGCCGACGACGTGCAGCCGCGTCGCCGGGGCGTTCGTCCCGAGGCCGACGTTGCCGAGGCCGTTGATCCTCATCACGTCCGTCCACGCGACCGCGCCCGCCCCCGGCGCCGCGCGCCGGATGCCCATGAAGTCGGCGCTCGGCGAGGTGAAGATGTTCCAAGAGGGCTGCGCCGCGTTGAAGCGCGACCACCCGCCGACGCCGCCCCGCGCGTTGGCGCTCAGGTGCATGTCGGTGCCGAGGACGGCTTGTAGAGTGACCTTGCCGGCCGCGCCCGCCTGCGAGAGCGTGAGCGTCGAGTCGGCGGCCTGCACCTCAAGCGCGGTCGAGGGCGCGTTGGTGCCGACGCCGACGCTGCCCGAGCTGTAGTGGACGCTCGTCCCCGAGGTCGTCCACTGGCTCGAACTGACCCCGCCGACGACCTCGCCCCACGAAGACTTGCAGACGCCCGCGAGGCACAGCCCGCCGCCGGCGTTGATCTGCCCGCCGCGCACGTCGAGGCGGAAGGCCGGCGCGGAAGTCCCCACGCCCACGTCGCCGTCCTCCTGCACCCTGAACAGCTCGCTCGCGAGGCTCCCGTTGTTGTAGACGCTGAAGGCGTTGGTCGCGGAGTCGTTGTTGTTGTCGATGCCGACCCGCAGGTCGCTGTCGGAGAAGATGAAGCCGCGGGAGACGCCCGCGCGGCCCAGCTTCAGCCCGGCCGTGCCGTCGTTGGCGGCGTATTGAACGTCGAGGGTGGCGGCGGGCGCGTTGGTGCCGACGCCGACGCCGCCCGAGCCGGCGGGCTGGAGGTAGACGTTGCCGGCCCCCGAGACGCCGAAGCGGCTGGTGAAGGCCCCGGAGCGCCTGACCGAGAGGTCGAAGCCGGTCTCGGCGGAGGCGTTGCTGGAGACGGCGAAGGAGGCGCCGCCTTTCGTCGCGCCCGTGCCGGATTCGAGGTGCAGCAGCGTCGCCGCCGAGTCGGTGCCGCTCGCCACGTGCAGCCTGCTCGTCGGGGCCGACGTGCCGACGCCGACGTAGCCGCCGCCCGAGACGCGGAAGACCTCGGAGACCCCTTCGCCGTTGTAGGCGCTGAAGCCGAAGTAGGTCTTGCCGGTCGCGTCCCACGCCGAGGTGATCTGGCCGCCGAGGCCGGAGACGCCGACGCCGTTCGAACTCCCCCACGGCAGGTGGAACTGGAAGGCGAGGCCGCACCCCGCGCCGGGGTTGCCGGTCGTCGAGAGCTTGAAGGGCGTGACGATGGAGCCGGCGTTCGGCAGCGTGATGTCTAGGGCGCCGGTCATCGAGTCGCCGGAGGTCTTGACGCGGTCGGAGGCGAGCACGGGGTTGGGGTAGCTGCCGGCGAGGTCGCCGCCCGCGGGGCCGGAGGCCGCGCTCTGGGCGCGGGCCGCCGCCTGAGCGCAGAGCGCGAGCAGCAGTGTGAGGGCGATTCGTGCGGCGCGCGCCTTCAGCCCGGCGGCTGTCGTCAGCTTCGTCGTCTGCATCGTGGTCTCCTGAGTTCGGGTTACTCGTTGATGAGGTCGCGGGCGGCGGGCACACTCCGGGCCGGGCGGCGCGGGGAGCGCGGCCGCGGCTCACTCGAAGGCGGCGCGGTAAGGCCCGTGGAAGGTTTTAACTTCGAGGTAGGCGGACTCGCGGGGCTCGACCACGACGGCGCTCTGGCCGGCGAAGGTCTCGACCTCGACGCGGACGCGGCGGTCGGAGGAGTTCGTGGCGCGGAAGCGCTGCCCCTCCTCCTCCCACTCCAGCGCCGTCACGGAGCAGGCTTCGCCTTCGCAGTCGTAGGCGGCGCGGCCGGGCGCCGGTGAGGCCCCGCGGGCCGGGGGCATCAGAAGTGTCGCGGCGCAGAAGACGCAGAGGAGGGCGGCGCGCGCGCGGAGGCGCAGAAGGGAGATGTGTTGAAGCATGCCGGTGTTCGCCGAGGGTCGGAGCGTTGAGGCGAGGTGAGTGAAGCTCCGTTCGGTGAGCGGGCCGACGAGTGCAGGGCATCGGCCGCTCTCGTGCATTCCGTGCTAGCTGGGACGTGAGGCTAGCGAACAGTTGAACCTGTCTGCTCGTATAAACCGGAGCCGGGCGAGGCGGCCTATAAAATTCCGGTGCAGGCTACGCCCATAGGCGAAATCTGTCAACAACTAATTTCGCGCCGGCGGTGGCGGGACAAACATGCTCCCCCCGCGCCGGCCCTTCACCTCCGGCCGGGCGGCACCGGCGGCGCCGTTATCAACCCCGCCGCGCTAAACGCAGGCGCGGATAAATAGCGGGCGTTGACGCCCGCGTGAAGCTCTCCCGATCTGGCATAATCACCAACTCGGCAATCTCAAACTCAGGTGGAATGATGAGCACACGCCCTCCGACGCTAAAAAGTAGCCGCAAAGTCACCGCCCCTTCCCTCCTCCTGCGCCGGGCCGTCTCGGCGTGCCTGCTGCTGCTGCCGGCGTCGCCCGCGGTCTACGGCAACGACGCCGCGTGGCCGCAGTTCCGCGGGCCGGACTCGAACCCCGTGGGGGCGCACGCGCGTTTGGCCGACCGCTGGTCGAAGACCGAGAACGTGGAGTGGTCGCGGGAGATACCGGGGCGCGGGTGGTCGTCGCCCATCGTGACGGGCGGCCGGGTGTACGTGACCGCCGTCGCGACCGAGGGCAAGTCGAAGCCGCCGCAGATCGGGACGGAGTACAGCAACGAGTACGCCGCGGAGCTGTTGAAGCAGGGGCTCACGATGGAGCAGGTGGTGGAGAAGCTGAAGGCGCGCGACATCGAGATGCCGAACGAGGTCACGCTGCACTACTTCCTCTACTGCCTGAGCCTGAAGACCGGCGAGGTGGAGTGGCGGAAGGAGTTCCACACGGGGCGGCCGCCGGGCGGGCGCCACCGCAAGAACAGCTTCACCTCGGAGAGCCCCGTGACCGACGGGAAGTTCGTCTACGTGTACGTCGCGAATCTGGGGCTGTGGGCGTTCGACCTGAAGGGGAAGCAGGCGTGGTCGGTGCCGCTCGAAGCGCACCCGATCTACCTCGACTTCGGGACGGGCAGTTCGCCCGCGCTCGCCGGAAACCTGCTGGTGATCGTCAACGACAACCAGCGGCAGCAGCACATCGCCGCCTTCGACAAGCGGACGGGCAGACAGGTCTGGCGCACGAACCGCGACATCGGCGGAAAGACCGAGCCGGTGCAGCGTTCGGGGTGGGCGACGCCGTTCGTCTGGCGCAACGCCCGGCGCACGGAGATCGTGACGGTGGGGCCGGACGTGGCGATCAGTTACGACCTCGCGGGGAAGGAACTCTGGCGGCTGTCGGGGATGGCGGTCACGCCGATCCCGATGCCCTTCGCCTACGGGGGGCTGCTCTACGTTGACGGCGGGCGCGGGAAGCCGCTGTTCGCGCTGCGCCCCGGCGCCGCGGGCGACATCTCGCTCAAGGAGGGCCAGACCTCGAACGAGTTCGTCGCATGGTCGCAGCCGCGCGGCGGGACTTACCTGCCGACGCCCGTGGCTTACGAGGGGGCCGTCTACGCGCTGACCGAGACGGGCATCCTGAGCCGCTTCGACGCCAAGACGGGGGAGCTGACTTACAAGACGCGTATAGACCCGGCGGCGTCGGCCTTCACGACCTCGCCGTGGGCTTACAACGGCAGGCTGTTCTGCCTGAGCGAGGAGGGGCAGACGTTCGTGATCGCGGCGGGCGAGAAGTTCCGGCTCCTGCACGTGAACGAGTTGGACGAGATGGCCCTCGCGTCGCCGGCGCTCGTCGACGAGCGCCTGCTGATACGGACGGAGGGCCGGCTGTACTCGATCCGCCGCCGGCGATAAGCGGGCGGCCGGCGGACTATCGGCACGGCAAGCCCCGCCTCCGGCGGCAGGACTTTCGTCTGCGCTAAAAGTAATCCCGCAACACTACGCTCAACCGGGCCGGAAACATCGGAGATGCGCGGGTCGGTTTATTTGCCACGCCGTAAGCTCCGGCGGTGTTTTAGCGGTAAGGACTAGCGGGAAAACCGCCGGGGGGGGCCATGCCGTTTTATGTTAACTCGCGCGCGATTCTACTCGCGCTGACGTTGCTGGGTAGCGCCGAACCGCTGGCGCTCGCAGGCAGGAAGTCGCTCAACCGGCCTGTCGCCTCGGGCTCAGCCGTGACGGCGACGGAAGCGAGTCGGGCGCAGGAGCGGCTCGCGCCGTCGGTAGACCATCACCAGCATCTCCTGAGTCCGGCGAGCGCCGAGGCGAGGTTACCGCTCCCTGTCCAGTTGCCTGAAGCATTGGCTCGGCTGGCGCGTGACAGGGAACTCAACTGGAACGACTCGGCCGGCCTTGCCAAACTGTTCGTCGAAGACGGGCTGCTTTTCACCGGCGACAGGTGGATAAGCGGCCGACAGCCCATAGCCGCGTACCTCGCCGACGGCTACACCGGGCCCTACCGGTTTAAGCCCATCGGCTACAGGGTTGACGGGCCCGCCGGGCAGATCGCGGGTTACATGGTCGAGGATGACGGCACCAACGTGCATTTCGCCTTCTTCCACCTCGCGTTGAGCAAAGGCGCGGACGGCGCGTGGCGGATCAAGTCCGAGACACAGATTTTCCCCGGCCCCATGGTGGAGAATCCGGTCACCGCCCGGCAACTGGTGACGATGCTGGATTCCGCAGGCATCAGGCGGGCCGTGGTGCTCTCCAATGCCTACTATTTCGGCGTCGGCCGTCCGGGGGCCGTGCCGGACGAGTACGACAAGGTGCGGGCCGAAAATGAATGGACTGCTCAGCAGGTCGGCCAATTCCCCGACCGTCTGGTCGCCTTCTGTAGCTTCAACCCGCTCAGGGACTACGCGCTCACCGAGTTGGAGCGCTGCGCGCGGAGCGGCCGGTTCAGGGGGCTGAAACTAAACTTGAACGGCGCGCAGTTGGACTTCCAGAACCCCGAACAGGTGTCGAAGGTCAGGCGCGTCATGGAGGCGGCGAACAAACACCGGCTGCCGATGATAATCCACGTCCGTTCGGGTAATAACTACGGGCGCAGGGACGCCGAGGTCTTCCTGCGCCAGTTGGTCGCGGCCGCCCCGGACGTGCCCATCCAGATCGCCCACCTCTGGGGCGGCGAGAGCTTTTCGGGCCCGGCGCTCTCCGTCTACGCGGACGCGGTGTCCGCCGCAGACCCCGTGGCGAAGAACCTCTACTTCGACATCTCGGGGGCGTGGAGGTATGGCAAGCCGGAAGAGATGCCGGAAATAGTGACGCTCCTCCGCCGCATCGGGCCGGAGCGGATTCTTTACGCGTCCGACGCGCCGCCTTCAGAGGCGTGGGAGGAGTTTCGTAAAAAGCTGACGCTGACGGACAAGGAGATCAGGGTGATCGCGACCAACGTCGCGCCGTACATGCGAGGCCGGTAGCCGGGGGCGGCAGTCTCAGGCCGGCAGCTTCGCGTCGGCACGTGTATGTCAAAGACGCGCCTGCCCGTTGCCCCCCTCCCCTCCCCCGCATTCATTCCCCCGCGCTTCACGTCGTCGCCCGCTGGCTAATAGGTGAATCGAGTTGATAAAGTGGAAGGCCGCCGAGGGATAAAGGCGAGACGGCTTCAAGGTCGGGGAAGAAGAAAGGCGGGGGAGTTGAGCGAGTTCGACAAGGCGATGGAAAACATCGAAGACCCGGAGGGCGACGGCAGCCGGAAGTCGGGACGCCTGAAGGAGCCCGCGGAGGCCGAGAGGCCGATCCGGCGGATCGTCGTCAACAAGCGGACACACCGCGTCCGGCTGGAGAACGAGACGGAGAGCGAGGTGACGGTCGTCATCGAGGAGAAAGGCGGTAAGGGGTGAGCGAGCAGAGACTGACGTGCGCCGACTGCGGGCGCGAATTCGCCTTCAGCGCCGAGGAGCAGAGGTTCTTCCGCGAGAAAGGCTACGACCCTCCGAAGCGGTGCAGGGAGTGCCGGCAGGCGAAGAAGGAGCAGCGCGGCGGGGGCGGGGGCCGCGGCGACCGACGGTGAAAGTGAGGCCCGCGGGTGGCCCTGAGGGAGTGCGGCGCGAAGGGAGGCGGGAGGCAGTGAGTAGCGCCGCGTCACTTGCCGCGCCCGCCCTTGCGGG
Organism: Pyrinomonadaceae bacterium; assembly: GCA_035563275.1. Taxonomy (GTDB): domain Bacteria; phylum Acidobacteriota; class Blastocatellia; order Pyrinomonadales; family Pyrinomonadaceae; genus QHXN01. The sequence continues at coordinate 3,223 of DATMVI010000306.1, read as the reverse complement.
GCGGCGCCCGTAACTCCGCCAGCCGATGCCAGTCACAAGGGGAGACGTGAAGGTGAGGCGCTCGGCCACGGGGCTCGGCCTGTTCGCGCTGCGGCGCATCCCGGCCGGCCGGCGCATCGTCGAGTACCTCGGCACGGTCATCTCCGACGAGGAGGCCGACCGCAAGGGCGGCAAGTACCTCTTCGACTTGGGCGGCGGGCGCGCCCTCGACGGACAGGTGCGCGACAACCCGGCCCGCTACGTCAACCACGCGTGCCGACCGAACGCCGAGGCGCGCATCACGGGCCGCCGCGTCTGGGTCTGGTCGACGCGCGCCATCGCGGCCGGCGAGCAGATCACCATCGACTACGGCCCCGCCTACTTCGACGAACACATCCGGCCCGTAGGCTGTAAGTGCGCGGCCTGCGCCCCGCCGGCGGGCGGGGGGGAATAGGCGGCTCGCTCTGTTTACGGTACGGACTCATGTGAGTTGAAGGCATGGCCGGCGAAGAACCATTCATCTTTTCCGATCTCTCCCTTGCGCGGCGGCTCGAAAAGGCCGAGGCCCGGAGCAACGTGGAGTTCGTCGAGGCCCGCGCCAAAGCTTCCCCCGAGAGCGGCGCGGGGTGGGTGGAGGTCGCCGGCGCTTACGCGATGTACGACGGCCCCGCGTCCCCGCTGACGCAGACGTTCGGCCTCGGCCTGTTCGGGGCGGTCTCGCCCGCCGACATGGAACGACTTGAGGAGTTCTTCCGCGAGCGCGGGGCCGAGGTCTTCCACGAGGTCAGCCCGCTCGCCGACCCCGGCCTGCCGGCCCTTTTGAACGAGCGGGGCTACCGGCCGGTCGAGTTCACGAGCGTCATGTTCCGCACGATACGGCCCGGCGTCGGCTTCGCGGAACTGCGCAACGAGAACGTCAGCGTGCGGGTGGTCGGGCGGGGCGAGCACGAGTTGTGGGCGCGGACGGCGGCCGCGGGGTGGGGCGAGTCGGCGGAGCTGGCCGACTTCATGCTGGGGCTGGCGCAGGTCAGCGCGAAGAGGTCGGACGCCCTCTCCTTTCTCGCCGAGCTGGACGGCCGCCCGATAGCCACGGGCGCTTTGAGCATCTGCGAGGGGGTGGCCCTTTTGGCCGGGGCGAGCACGATCCCGGACGGCCGCAAGCAGGGGGCGCAACTGGCCCTGCTCGACGCCCGCCTGCGTTACGCCTCGGAGCGGGGCTGCGACCTCGCGATGATGTGCGCCCAGCCGGGCAGCGCGTCGCAACGCAACGCCGAGCGTCAGGGCTTCCGCATCGCCTACACCCGCGTCAAGTGGCACATGGCCCGGCCCGCGCCGTGAGAGCCTAGGCGCATCACTCCGCCATCCTTCGTACTCAAATTAGCCGCCGCAAACAGTAGAAGGCTAAGTGAGAATCCGACGCCGAATAATCTACGGTTCACGGTGATTACCCTGACTCCCCTCGACCCTGCGGCTTAACGCCCGGCGTCACCCGCCCCGCAAAAGTCTTCGGAGCCACGCAAGCAGGCCATGAGAGGCGCGCTGATGCGGGTCGGGCGCGTGTCGTTGTTCGGCGGCCCCTGTGATGTCAGAGACCGTCCCGGCGGCTAAAGATTTGCACTTCCCGAAGTCGAACGAGGCGTCGGCCCAGACACTCTCGTCCGCCACGTATGAGATATTCACGGGCAGGTGACCCACCCCCCTGCCGATCCTCGTCCCCACCCACCGCGCCTCCAGAATCAAGTGACTGGCCGAGACTTCGGCACTGCCGCGAGACCAGCGGATCGGTTTCGTGAGGGCGGCCACCCAATAGCCCCGGCCCGGAATCTCCCTCAACAACACCGCCTCGAACGGCGTCTGCTCGTTTAGCTCCTCGGGGGGGTAATCGGCCAAGTCGATTTTAACCCTCATCAGCCCGCGGAGGCCCGACACTGCTGACTCCGCCTTGCAGGCGTCGCACAGCCAGAGGGCGCCTTCGCGCCCGGAGATTTCGCGCTCACGGCAGTTCGGACACCTCAACACGCGGCGGATGCCGTCGCGCTCCCTGACGTAAGGGGTCACGTCGGGGTACGCGAGGCAGTCGCGCAGCAACGGCGTCATCTGCCATGAAGTCTCTTCTGAGAGGCGTTCGAGGCGGGGCGTGATGTCGGCCCCGCGCCGTGACAGTTCGCCGTGCAGTCGCTGGACTCTGAGCACGGCCGACACGGCCTCCTCACCCCCCGGGAGGAGGTAGTCTCTAATACCCACGTCCCTCAGGGCGAGGCACAGGTCTTCGACCAGTTCTTCGGTCTCGCGCCGCTCGACAGGTAGCTCAGGCGGAGTATTTTTCATCGCAGAACGGCTCCCGGGAGAAAGCTGAGGGAGGCGAAAGCAGGAGCAAGGCGGCGGGCCTCCTTCGGCCTACGCCGATTGATGCTCGCGGCGCATAACGTCAGGCGCCACCCGCCCGCATAGGCCGTGAGCCTTCCGCAGCGTCCCGCGACGTAATGACTGTGCCCCGCCGAGGAATTCTTCTACTTGTGGGGGTAGTAGCGAGCGTTAAGCAACTCGTCGATGACCGATATCCAATCCTCGGTCGAGTCCGACATCCGGAGCCGGCCTTCTCGCAGGACTAGCTGTAAGGCCTGTTGGACTATCCATATCCATGATTCCGGTGTCTCGCCGGGCGGCACGTTGCTCAGGAAATGCTCGACCGCGGCCGTGTAATTCGGGTGGGAGCCCCGGTGGATGGTGCTCCCCGTGCCGGGTATGCGCTTATCCGGCAGGTAGATACCGTTCGCCGGGTCGTCCAGATAAAACTCGGAGTTTGCGACCGTCGGGTGCTCCGCTAACTCTTTCGGGATGACGTGGTGCGCCTGATGTCCCTCATAGCTCGGACTCTTCTCCTTCCCCTTCACGCCGTAACTCTTGTTCAGGTTATACGCCAAGGTTGTAGAGGTGATGTTGATGTCCGTCACCTTCCCCTTACCGGGGTCGGTAATGTCCCGGAACTTCGGCTCCTTCACTTTTACCTTCGTGCTGTACTGCCTAGGCGTGCCGGTCGGCAGGTAATGCGAGGGCGTGAGTTTGACAGGCTTCCGCGGGTCCTCGCCACCGCCACCGCCTTTGGAGAAGAGATTCGAAAGTTGCGTCGTGCTCCGCCCGGTGGCGAGTCGGCGGAGCATGGGCTGGACGGCCGCCTGCCGCGGCGTCGCGCCGGCGGGGCGGGGCGCCGCCGCGGGCAGCGGCCTGACGGCCGGGGCCGGCG
>DATMVI010000305.1:0-8538 GCA_035563275.1 Pyrinomonadaceae bacterium | reverse complement strand
GCGATAGCGCTGGCCGCTTCCACCGGATCGGGGGCGGCGATGATCGGCCGGCCGACGACCAGATAGGTCGCGCCGGCGGCGATCGCCTCGCGCGGGCTCATCGTGCGCGCCTGGTCGTGCCGTTCCGCTCCCGCCGCGGCGCCGCGGATGCCGGGCGTCACGATCGCGAAGTCCGCACCGCAGCGCCGCCGGATCGCGGCGGTCTCGCGCGGCGAGGCGACCACGCCGTCGAGGCCCGCGCCGGCCGTGAGCCGCGCCAGCCGCGCGACCTGCGACTCGACCGACGGGGCGGCGACGCCGGTCTCCGCGAGCAGGCCCGCGTCGGCGCTCGTCAGCACGGTGACGGCGATCAGGCGCGGCCGCTCCGAGCCGAGGCGCGTCGCCTCCTCGGCCGTCGCCTCGGCCGCGCGCCGCATCATCTCGGAGCCGCCGGCGGCGTGGACGTTGAAGAGCGAGACGCCGAGGCGCACGGCGGCGCGGGCCGCGCCGGCGACCGTGTTCGGGATGTCGTGAAACTTGAGGTCGAGGAAGACGCGCGCGCCCGCCCCGACCAACTCGCCGACGAAGCCCGGCCCCTCGGACGTGAACAACTCCGAGCCGACCTTGAACATCCCGACCTCACCGCGCAAAGCGGCGAAGGCGCGCCGCGCCTCGGCGGCCGTCCCCACGTCGAGCGCGACGATCAACTTCTCCCTCGCCGAAATGCTTTTCACGTTCTCCGTTTGAGGCAGAGCCTAAACCCCCATCCGTCGCCGCGCTTAGAGGCCGAACTCAACGCCGGCGCTCTCGGCCTTCACGCGCGTGGCGCAGGCTCGTCGGCGCGGCAGCCGACGGCCGCGTCGAGCGTGCGGAAGCCGTCTCGTTCGAGGAGCGCGGCCAGCCCTTCGTTGATGCGGCTGACCACGTCGAAGCCCTCGTAGACAAAGCCGGTGTAGAGCTGCACGAGGCTCGCGCCCGCGCAGATTTTCTCCCACGCGTCCTCGGCGCTGAAGACGCCGCCGACGCCGACCACTTCCACGGCCCCGCGCGTCAGGCGTCTGAGCGACGCCACCAGCCGCGTCGAGCGCCGCCGCAGAGGCGCGCCGCTCAGGCCGCCCCCTCCGCAGGCCGCGACCCGCGCGGGCGGCGTGCGTAAGCCTTCGCGCGTGGTCGTCGTGTTCGTGGCGATGATGCCCGCGACGCGCGCTTCGAGCGCCGCGCCCACGATCATTTCTAACTCGCCCTCGCCCAAATCCGGCGCGACCTTCACGAGCAGGGGGACGGGCGCGCGCCCCGCTTGCTCCGACAGCTCGCGGTTCTCGCGTTGCAGCTCGCCGAGCAGAGACGACAAACGGTCGGCGCGTTGCAGCTCGCGCAGGCCCGGCGTGTTCGGCGAGCTGACGTTGACCGCCACGTAGTCCGCGTGCGGCCGCACGAGGCGGAAGGCCGCGAGGTAGTCGGCGGTCGCATCTTCAAGCTCGACGGCGCGGCTCTTGCCGATGTTGACGCCGAGCACGCAGTCGGGCCGCGCGGTCGTCAGCCGCGCGGCGAGCGCGGCCGCGCCCGCGTTGTTGAAGCCCTGACGGTTGACGAGCGCGCGATCCGCGGGCAGGCGAAAGAGCCGCGGGCGCGGGTTGCCGGGCTGCGCGAGGTGCGTCACCGTCCCGACCTCGACGAAGCCGAAGCCGAGCGCGGCCAGCTCGCGCGCGGCCACGCCGTTTTTGTCAAAGCCGGCGGCGAGGCCGACCGGGTTGCGGAAGCTCAAGCCGAAGCGCCGCAACTCGCCGAAGAGCGGCCGCCCGAAGCGGCGCGCGGCGGCCCGCCGCAGGGCTTCGGTCCCGAGGCCGAGCGTGAGCGCGCGCAACGCAAACTCGTGCGCCGTCTCGGGCGGGAGCCGAAACAGGAGGGGGCGCAGAACCGAGCGATAGAGCATGAGCCGGGTCGTTCCTTCGCGCGCAGGCCCGCCCCCGCGGGCCGGGCCGCCGTCGCCGAACGACTTCAGGGGAGTGCGAGCAAAATCGGGACAGAGCGTAGCAGAGCGGCGGAAATAGTGTCAAAGAAGTGGGGATTGCGGGGCGGGGGTCGCGGGCCGGAAATCAGTTGCCGGTTTAAAGTTCTAAGCTCCGAGTCGAAGACGAAAGCAGTTCTTAACTCGGAACCCGAAGGCCGCGACCCGAAACTTCTTCAACCCGCAATCGTCACAGCTCTCTCACCCTTCGTTCGAGGTCGGCCGCGATGTGGGCCGGGTCGGCGGCCGGGTCGTAGGTGACCGGGCGGCCGAAGGTGACGGTGACGTTGCCGGGCATGGTGAAGCCGCGTCGGCCGCTGCGCTTCAGCTCGTAGAGGCCGTCGATGCGGACGGGCACGACGGGGATTCTGAGCTTCGAGGCGAGCAGGCCCGTGCCCGCGCGGAAGGGGTTGAGGCGGCCGTGCTCGGTGCGCGTGCCCTCGGGGAAGACGAGGACGTTGAAGCCGCGGTCTACCGACTCGCCGGCGTAGGCGAAGCTGCGGCGGAAGCCGCTCTTCTGCGGCAGCGAGAAGGTGTTGAAGATGAGGACGACGAGGAAGTATTGCAGCTTCCAGCGCCAGCGCCGCAGCGGCGGCGTGCCCTCGGGCGGGCGACGCCACCAGCGCAGGCGCTCGCCCTCCTGCGCGATGGCGAAGCGGCGGCGGAGGCGGTGGGGCAGCGCCGAGAGGATGAGCGCGTGGTCGAAGTAGGTGATGTGGTTCGAGACGAAGAGCGCCGGCCCGCGCAGGTCTTTGAGCTGAGCCTTGCCGCGCACGCGCACCCAGCAGAGCACCGAGGTGATCGGCAGCACCACGGCGTAGTAGAAGGCGACGCGGAACAAGGTCGCGGGGCGGCTCTGCGTCCACTCGGGGTAAGGGTATCGCGAGGCGGCCTCCGACTCGGCGCCCGCGCCGCGGACGATGCGCTCGATGTCGGCGACGGTCGTCGCCGCCGTGAAACTCGCGTCGTCGATCTCGATCTGGTAGCGATCTTCGAGCGCGCTCAAAAGCTCGACGCGCCCGAGAGAATCAAGCTTCAGGTCGGTCGCCAGCTTCGCCGACGGGTCAAGACCGGAGAGCGCGCCGGGCGTCGGGCGCCGGCTGCCGGGGATGCTCAGCTCGAACGGCGCCCCGGCCGCCGCCGGTTCGGAAGTCTCGGCCGAGCCGTCCCCCCCCGACACCCGTTCGAGGATGTCGCGCTTACGCACCTTCTGCGTGGGCGTGCGCGGGAAGTCGGTGTCGGGCCAGACGCGCCAGCGGAGCACGCGCTGGTGGCGCGCTAAGGATTCGTTGGCGCGCTCGACGGCCGCCGACGGGTCGGCCGACGGGTCGCGCATGATGAGGACGGCCAGAGGCTCGGGGCCGCGCGCGCCCTCGACGCCGACGACGGCCGCCGCCTTCACCTCGGGCTGGCGCTGGAGCGCCGCCTCGATGTCTTCGGGGTAGACGTTGAGGCCGGCGGCCGTGACGATCACGTCCTTCTTGCGCCCCTTGAAATAGATTTTGCCGTCGGCGTCCATCTCGCCGAGGTCGCCCGTCCGCAGCCAGCCCTCCTCCCCCGAGAGCGGCCGCGCCCCACGCCCGTCCCAGTAGCCGGGCGAGACGTTCGCGCCGCGCACGAGGATTTCGCCGTGCTCGTCGAGCCTGACCTCGTGGCCCGGCAGGATTTTCCCGACCGAGCCGCGCCCCGACTTGAACGGGTGGTTGACGGTCACGAGCGAAGCCGTCTCCGTCATCCCGTAGCCTTGCAGGACGGCGAAGCCGAGCCGCCGCCAGAAGGTCTCGGTCTCCTCGGCGAGCGTCGCCCCGCCCGAGACGAAGGCCCAGAACTTCCAGCCGAAGCGGCGGTGGACGCGCCGGAACTTCCACAAACGCCCGAGCGGCCCGGCGCCCTTCGCCTCCTCGATCTCCCTTTTGAACTTCTCCGCGCGCCCGGCCGCCGCCTCGCGCCGCTCGACGTGCTCGCGCAGAGACTCAAGCATCCGCGGCACGGCGGCGACCACCGAGACGCGGTTCTTCCTGACGGCCTCGACCACTTCGGAAGGGTTCAGAGAGTCCTGAAAGTAGACCTCGCCGCCGAGCAGCTGCGGCACGAAGATGCCCATGAACTGCCCGAAGACGTGGCTCAACGGCAGCAGGCTCATGAACCTCAGCGGGTGCGCGAGCCGCTCCCACTTCAGGTACTTGCCGACCTCCTTCTCGAACGGGACGAGGTTGGCGAGCAGGTTGCCGTGCGTCAGGCAGACGCCGCGCGGCTCGGCCGTTGTGCCCGAGGTGTAGATGATCTCGACGAGGTCTTGCTCGCCGAGGCCCTCAGGCGCGTAAAGCTCGCCCGGGTGGCGCGACGCCACCTCCTCCAAATCTTCGAGCGCGAGGGAGGGGAGGCCCACGCCCGCGCCGCACGCCCGCGTCTCCGCGCTCAGGAGCAGGAGCCGCGCCGCCGTCTGCGCGCCCACGCGGGCGACGAAGTCCGGCGCGCTCTCCACGTCGAGCGGCACCACCACCGCCCCGCGCGCCACGCAGCCCCAGAACGCCGCGGCCCACTCCGGCCCGTTCCCCGCCCAGAGCAGCACGCGCTCGCCCCGCCCGACCCCGCGCGCCTCCAGCTCACGCGCGAACCCGTACGCCACCCGCGCCACCCGCGCGTAACTCCAACGCGCCGCACGCAAGCCCCGCCGGTGAACGTAGGCCGTCTCCCGCCCGCGCCGGACGTATTCCTCAAGGTAGCTGTTGATGTTGGAACGCATGACCCCTTGCCGTTAACTCCTACGGAAAATTGTGCAGCCGCCAGACCGTTATGTCGAGTCGGCGCGGCGCGCCGGGAGCCCGCGCCGTCCCAGTCTTCGCACGGCCCGGCGTACGTCGAAGCCCTGATTGTGACGGCTTCGAAAGTGTGACGTGGCGGCGGCCGACACGCCGGCGGGCCGGGCCGGGAAGTATAAGTTTTCCGGCCCTAGTGGAAAGCATGAGCAGCCCGAGCCGGAAAACTCATGGTAATAATCGCGCGGGGCCGGAACCTTCCATCCGTCCGCGGCGGTGTGTTAGTATCCCGCGCGATGGAATTCGTCGAGAAAGCGCGGATCATGGACGGGATGCGGATCAACCGCGCGCTGGCGCGGCTCGCGTCCGAGATCGTGGAGGAGAACCACGGGGCAGGCCACCTCTATCTGGTAGGCATCCAGCGGCGGGGCGTGCCTTTGGCGAACCGTCTGGCCGACAAGATCGCCGACCTCGAAGGCGAGCGCCCGCCCGTCGGGGTTCTGGACATCACGCTCTACCGCGACGACCTCTCGACCGTCGGGGCCAACCCCATCGTCAACCGCACCGACTTGCCGATTGACGTTGAGGGGCGCAACGTCCTGCTCATCGACGACGTGCTCTACACGGGGCGCACCATCCGCGCCGCCCTCGACCAGCTCATAGACTTCGGCCGCCCGCGCCGCGTCCAGCTCGCCGTCCTCATCGACCGCGGCAAGGAGCACCGCGAACTCCCCATCCAAGCCGACTTCGTCGGGAAGTTCGTCCCGACCAAGAAGAGCGAGATCATCAAGGTGATGCTCCACGACATCGACGGCGAGGAGGCGGTCGCCATCGTCGAGCGACCGGCGGGCGCGGAAGGGTGACGAAGGCGGCCGGCGGCGGCCGCCTTTTTTTATGAGGCGGGAGGCTCGGGGCCGGAGACTCGCGCAGACGTTCAGTCTCGAACCGCCCGCCCACACTTAACAAGTCTCCGGCCTCTGAATTATGGCTCTGACGCAGCGACACCTGCTCGGCATCCGCGGCCTCGCGGCCGAGGAGATCACGCACGTCCTCGACACGGCCGAGTCGTTCCGCGAAATCTCCGCGCGCGAGATCAAGAAGGTTCCGACCCTGCGCGGCCGCACCGTCATCAACCTCTTCTTCGAGCCCTCGACGCGCACCCGCACCTCCTTCGAGATCGCCGGCAAGAGGCTCTCGGCCGACGTTATCAACATCAGCTCCTCCTCCTCCTCGGTGACGAAGGGCGAGACGCTGTTGGACACGGCGCGCAACCTCGAAGCGATGGGGCCCGACCTGATCGTCATCCGCCACCCCTCGGCCGGCGCCCCCCACCAACTCGCGCGCGTCTGCCGCGCCGCGGTCGTCAACGCCGGCGACGGCGCGCACGAGCACCCGACGCAGGCGCTTCTGGACGCGCTCACCATCCGCCAGCGCAAAGGAAAGTTCGAGGGCCTGCGCGTCGCCATCCTCGGCGACATCCTGCATTCGCGCGTGGCGCGCTCGAACGCGCACCTGTTGACGAAGCTCGGGGCCGAGGTGGCGCTGGCCGGGCCGGGCACGCTCGCGCCGCCCGCCTTCGCCTCGCTCGTCGAGGGCGGAAGCCTCCGCGTCGAGCGGCGGGTCGAGGCCGCCATCGAAGGCGCGGACGTGGTGATGGTCTTGCGCATCCAGCGCGAGCGGCAGGACAAGGCCTTCCTGCCTTCTTTGCGCGAGTACGCCGTCCACTACGGCCTCAACCTTAAACGTTTGGAGCTGGCCGCGCCCGACGCCATCGTCATGCACCCGGGCCCGATGAACCGCGGCATCGAGATCGCCTCTGACGTGGCCGACGGCGCGCGCTCGCTCATCCTCGATCAGGTCGCCAACGGCCTCGCCGTGCGCATGGCCGTCCTCTACCTACTCGGCGGCGGCGCGGGCGCGGTGACGACCACCAACAGCCCGGCGACCTCGGCTAAGACGGAGCCGGAACCCGCGCCCGAGCCGGAACCGCTCAAGGCCGCCGTGGCGTTCGGCGGCGCGCAGGCCGAACACCCCAACCGTCAATGAGACTGCTGATCGCCAACGGCTACGTGATCGACCCGGCGGAGGGCGTCAACGCCGGCCGCGACCTCTTTATCGAAGACGGCCGCGTGCGCGCCCTGCTCGGCCGCGGCGAGGCGCGCCCGGAGGGCGCCGAGGTCTTCGACGCGACGGGCCTCGTCGTCGCGCCCGGCTTCATAGACCTGCACACGCACCTGCGCGAGCCGGGGCAGGAGTACAAGGAATCGATCGCGACGGGCGCGGCCGCGGCGGTCGCCGGCGGCTGGGCGAGCGTCTGCGCGATGCCGAACACCGATCCCGTCAACGACAACCCGGCCGTCACCGCTTCGATCGTCGAACAGGCGCGGCTCGCCGGCCTCGCCAACGTCTTCCCCGTCGGCGCGATCACGAAAGGCTCGAAGGGCGAGGAGCTGGCCGAGATGGGCGAGATGAAGCGCGCCGGCGTCGTCGCCGTCACGGACGACGGCCGGCCCGTGCCTTCGCCGGGGTTGATGCGCCGGGCTTTGGAGTACGCGCGCGGCTTCGACCTGACGGTGATGGATCACTGCGAGGACAAGTCCTTGGCGGCCGGCGGCGTGATGCACGAGGGTGAGTGGTCTCTGCGGCTGGGCCTGCGCGGCGCGCCGGCGCTGGCCGAAGAGTCGGACGCGGCGCGCGACTGCGCGCTCGCCGAGCTGACGGGCGCGCGCGTCCACCTCGCGCACGTCTCGACGCGCGGGGCCGTCGAGGCCGTCCGGCGCGCGAAAGAGCGCGGCGCGCCCGTCACCTGCGAGGTCACGCCGCACCACTTCACGCTCACCGACGCGGCCTGCGAGGGCTACGACACGAACACGAAGATGAACCCGCCGCTGCGTTCGGCCGAGCACCTCGAAGCCGTGCTCGAAGCGCTCGCCGACGGGACGATTGACGCCGTGGCCACCGACCACGCGCCGCACCACGCGGACGAGAAGGCGCTCGAATTCGACCACGCCCCCTTCGGCATCACGGGCCTTGAGACGGCCGTCGGCCTCGCCTTAGACCGCCTCGTCCACCGCGGTGTCGTCGGCCTCGCGCGCCTCGTCGAACTCTGCTCGACCAACCCGGCGCGCATCTTCAACCTCGAAGGCCGCGGCACGCTCCGCCCCGGCTCGTGGGGCGACGTGACCGTCCTCGACCCCGATCTCTCATGGACTTTCGACGCCGCCCGCTCCAAATCCAAAAGCCGCAACACGCCCTTCGACGGCTGGGCGCTGCGCGGCGCGCCCGTCGCCACCGTCGTCGCCGGCCGCGTCGTCTACAGAAAAGAGTAGTTCCGGGCTCGAAGTTTCGGGCTCAAAGCTCAGAGTCATCGTCCTGAACTTTGAGCCCGAAATTTCGAGCCCGGAACTGTTCTTTTGGTAAAGAAGAAGGCCCCGCCGCGCTCTCCCCTTCGCGGCGGGGCCTTCTCTGTGCGGTCGCCCGCTTACGTCTTGACAGGGGCGACCGAACCCGTTGGACTCCCGGTGAGTCTCGGATGTTTGGATGGGGGCCTGACCGCGCTCTCCCCTTCGCGGGCAAGCCCCCTCCGCACCGGCCGCCCTCGCGGGCCGCCGATACCCTTAGAACTTACTGCCTGCGGTACTCGGCCAGCCTGACCGAGCGGTTGAGGATGACGCCGAACTCGGTGCCCGACTTGACCTCGGCGTCCTGCTCGCGCTCGTAGACGCGCGCGCCCGTGCCGAGGCCGCCGCCGAGGATGGCCCCGATGGCCGCGCCCTTGCCGCCGCCGGCGAT